>NZ_JASMWN010000004.1:0-273254 GCF_032595355.1 Sedimentitalea todarodis
ACCTGAAATCTACACTCGAAGCCATCGCCGCGGGCCATCCGAAAAACCGCATCGACGACCTGCTCCCCTGGAACTTTCGATCGTCAACCTGAAAGCCCGGTGCCCTCCAGCCGCCGCTTACGTTGATTGGTGCCGGGCAGATCAACGGTGGTTTCTATCGTCCGAAATCCGGTCTATTTTGGTCCCATGTCTGTTGATTTTCACGCCTGTTTTCCCCTGCGCAAGACCCGCGTTCACGAGGTTTGCGGCCCCGGTGCCACGGGCTTTGCCGCCACGGCCTGCGCACGCGTGTCGGGCAACCTGCTCTGGATCCGCGAGAATTGGCGCGGCGAAACGCCCAGCCCTGTCGGGCTGTGCCGGTTCTTTGATCCCGACCGGATGCTGGTGGCGCAGGCACAGGATCAGACCGATGCACTCGCCGTTGCCGAAGAGACCCTGCGCGATGGCAGCGTGCCGCTGGTAATCATCGAACTCAACCAGCCGCTTGGCCTGACCGCCGGGCGGCGTCTGCAACTGGCCGCCAAGGCGGGCAGATCGACCGGGCTGTGCCTGATTTCCGAGAACATGGGCAGCAATGCCGCCGAGACCCGCTGGCACGCGGCACCGCTCTATGATCCTGTCGTGCAGGACTCGACACTGATGCGCTGGAAACTTATAAAGAACAAATCGGGAACACTGGGAGCCTGGGATGTTCGATGGGATCACCCGGCGCGTCGTCTCGATGTGGTTTCCCCGCCTGCCCTGCGACCGGGTTCTGCGGGCCCGCCCGGTTGACGCGCCGTTTGCACTTACGCTGAAACAGAACAATACGGACCGGGTGTATTGCCTGAACAGGCAGGCGGAAAAGCTCGGCCTGTCGCGTGGAATGCCGTTTTCGGATGCCCGCGCCTTTTGCCCTGATCTGCTGAGCCAGCCAGCCGATCCGCGCAGCGATGCCCGGTTTCTGGCCACCCTGTGCCGCTGGGCGACACGCTATTGCCCCTGGGTCGGTCCCGAGGGCGAGGACGGTCTGGTTCTGGACATCACCGGTGCTGCGCATCTGCTGGGCGGCGAGGCCGATCTGCTGGCGGATATGCGCAGGCGGATGGCGCGCGCCGGGCTGACCCTGCAACTTGGCCTTGCCGATACCCGCGGCGCGGCCTGGGCGCTGGCCCATCACGGCGAAGGCGTGGCAGAGCCCGGTGACATGCTCGCGGCCCTGGGCAGCCTGCCGGTGACGGCGCTGCGCCTGCCCGAGGATACGATCACGGGCCTGCAACGGCTGGGCCTGCGGCGGGTTTCTGATCTGGCGGTGGCGCCACGCGCGCCGCTGGCCCGCCGCTTTGGCCGGGGGGTATTGATGCGGCTGGATCAGGCGCTTGGCGCGCAGCCGGAAACCATCACCCCGATGGCCGCCCCACCCCATTACGCGGTGCGCCTGACCCTGCCCGAACCGGTCGGGCTGGTGGATGACGTGATGGCTGGCACCGCCCGCCTGCTGGATCGGTTGTGCGACCGGCTGAAAGAGCGGGAAACCGGCGCGCGGCGGCTCTGCCTGACCCTGCGGCGGATTGATCAGAGCAACCAGCAGGTGGAATTGCGGCTGGCCAGCGCCATGCGCGATGCCAAACGCATCCTGCCGCTGTTTGAACGCGGCGTTGCCGGGATCGAGGCCGGGTTCGGCATCGACCAGATGCGGCTTGAGGCGGTGCAGGTCGAGGCGCTGCCGGTTCAACAGGTCAGTTCGGTCAGCCAGGACAGTACACAGCGGCTCGATGACCTGATCACCCGGATCGGTACACGGATCGGGCTGGAGAACGTCCAGCGTTTTCTGCCCGCCGACAGTCACATCCCCGAGCGCAGCTTCCTGATCGCGCCTGCCGCCTATGCGCGCGCCGAAGGCCCGTGGTATACGCCGCGGCCGCGCCCGGTGCGGCTGTTTTTACCGGAACCCATCGCCGGGGCCGGACCCCGCCCGCCCCGGCGCCTGCGCTGGCGGCGCATGGCGCTGGACACCGCCCGCGCCACAGGGCCCGAACGCATCGCCCCGGAATGGTGGATGGAGGACGATGGCTGGCGCAGCGGCGTGCGCGATTACTGGCAGGTTGACACCCGCCAAGGCCGAAGGTTGTGGCTGTTTTACACGCCGCAAAACCCCGGCTGGTTCGTGCAGGGCGAATTCGCATGAATGTGACTCAGACCCGCCCCCCGCCTTCGACCTTCGGTCAGACCGGCTATGCCGAATTGGGCGTGACCACGAATTTCACCTTTCTGACCGGGGCGTCGCACCCCGAGGAACTGGTGGTGCGCGCCGCCGAACTGGGCCTGCATGCCATTGCCATCACCGACCGCAATTCGCTGGCCGGGGTGGTGCGGGCCTACAGCGCGTTGAAAGAGCTGCGGCGCGAGGCCGAGGACGCGGTGCAGATCCGCTCGCAACATCGCACCGACAGCTGCTCGCGCCAAGAGGTCGGCAACCCCGAGGATATTGCCCGCCCGGCAGGCATCGCCCTGCCGCGCCTGATCACCGGCTGCCGTCTGGTGCTGCGTGATTGCCCGGTGGAGTGGATCGCCCTGCCCACGGATCGGCCTGCCTACCACCGCCTGTCCCGCCTGTTGACCACTGGCAAGCGCCGGGCGGAGAAAGGCACGTGTCATCTGGATCTGCGCGACCTGATGGAGGGCTGTCAGGGCATGATCCTGATCGCCTTGCCCCCGACCGACCAAAACAGCGAACAGGCGGCCACGGCGCGCATCATCCAGAGCGTCAAACGCCGCTATCCCCGGTCCGTGTTCCTTGGAGCCGCGCCGCGCTATGACGGCTCGGATCAGGCGTGGTTTGACACCTGCGCCCGGCTGGCCCTGCGGGTCGGAACGCCGATGGTGGCGGTGGGCGACGTGCTGATGCACCGCGCCGCGCGGCGACAGCTGGCCGATGTGCTGACCTGCCTGCGTGAGGGTTGCACCATCGATGTGATCGGCACCCGCGCCCTGCCCAATGGCGAACGGCGGCTCAAGGGGGCCGGCGATATGGCGCGGCTTTACCGCAACCATCCCGCCGCCCTGCGCCGGACATTGGAAATCGCCGCGCGGTGCAGCTTTTGCCTGAGCGAACTCAGCTACGAATATCCCGACGAGATCGCCAAGGGTGGCGAAACCCCGCAGGACCGGCTGATGCGGCTGACCGATGACGGGCTGGCGCGGCGCTGTCCGGACGGCATTCCCGACCGCTATCATGCCTTGGTGAACAAGGAATTGCAGCTGGTCGAGGAATTGGGGTTTGCCGCCTATTTTCTCACGGTGCATGACATCGTGGTCCACGCGCGATCCCTCGGCATTCTGTGTCAGGGGCGCGGGTCTGCGGCCAATTCGATCCTGTGCTGGGCGCTTGGCATCACCGATGTCAGCCCCGAGCAGATCGGCATGGTGTTTGAACGCTTCGTCTCGCGCTACCGGGGCGAGCCGCCGGATATCGACGTCGATTTCGAACATGAGCGGCGCGAAGAAGTGATCCAGTGGATCTACGAAAAATACGGTCGCCATCGCGCCGGGCTCTGTGCCACCGTCATCCATTTCCGCAGCCGCGCCGCGATCCGCGAGGTGGGCAACGTGATGGGCCTGTCCCAGGATGTGACCGCCAGCCTGTCGGGGCAGATCTGGGGCATGTCCAACGGTGGGGCCGATCCCGACCGCATCCGCGAACTGGGGCTGGATCTGAACGACCGGCGGCTGGCCCAGACCATCCGGCTGATCGGTGAAATCATCGGCTTTCCCCGCCACCTCAGCCAGCATGTGGGCGGGTTCATCATCACCAAGGGCCGGCTGGACGAACTCTGCCCCATCGAGAACGCCGCGATGGAGGATCGTACGGTGATCGAATGGGACAAGGACGATATCGACACGCTGGGCATTCTCAAGGTGGATGTGCTGAGCCTTGGCATGCTGACCTGCATCCGCAAGGCGTTTGACCTGATTGAACAGCATGAGGGCGAGAACCTGACGCTCGATACCATCCCGCAGGAAGATACCGCGACCTATGACATGCTCTGCGTCGCCGATGCGGTCGGGGTGTTTCAGGTGGAAAGCCGGGCGCAGATGAATTTCCTGCCCCGGATGCGGCCACGCACCTTTTATGATCTGGTGATCGAGGTCGCCATCGTGCGGCCCGGCCCGATTCAGGGCGGCATGGTGCAGCCTTTCATCCGCCGCCGTCAGGGGCTGGAAAAACCGGAACCCTTTGGCCCTGCCCTGGCCGAGGTCACGCGCAAGACCCTTGGGGTGCCGCTGTTTCAGGAACAGGCCATGCAGATCGCCGTTGTCGGTGCGGGCTATACGGCGGAAGAGGCCGACCGGCTTCGCCGCTCGCTGGCCTCGTTCCGGCGCATGGGCACCATCGGCGCACATCGCGAGCGGTTCGTCAACGGCATGTTGGCCAAAGGCTATACCACCGAGGTGGCCGAAAAATGCTTTTCCCAGATCGAAGGCTTTGCCGATTACGGCTTCCCAGAAAGCCACGCGGCGGCTTTTGCCATGCTCACCTATGTGTCATCCTGGTTGAAACGCCATCATCCGGCGATCTTTGCCTGCGCGCTGCTCAATTCCCAGCCGATGGGGTTTTATGCCCCCGCCCAGATCGTGCGGGATGCGCGCGAACACCATGTGGAAATCCGCCCCGTCTGTGTCAACCAAAGCGCCTGGGACAACCACTTGGAACGCCGCGCCGACGGGGCGCTGGCCCTGCGGCTGGGGTTTCGACAGATCAAGGGCTTCCGCAAGGAGGATGCCGAATGGATCGTGGCGGCGCGCGGCAACGGCTATACCGACCCCGAGAGCCTGTGGCTGCGGGCGGGCATGGCCCCCCCGGTCCTGGACCGGCTGGCCGAGGCGGATGCATTTTCGGGCCTCGGCCTGACCCGCAGGGATGCCCTCTGGCAGGTCCGCGCCATCCGCGCGCCCGCGCCGTTGCCGCTGTTTGCGGATCCGCTGGATGGCGAAGGGCTGAACGAACCTGCCGTCGATCTGCCGGTGATGCATCTGGGCGAGGAAGTGGTCGAGGATTACGTCGCCATGCGCCTGTCGCTGCGCGCCCACCCGATGGAACTGTTGCGCCCCGACCTGCCCGGCCTGACCCTGCACAGCGATCTGGCGCAGATACCTCTGGGGCAGGTCTCGGTCTGCGGGCTGGTCATCACACGGCAACGCCCCGGCACCGCCTCCGGCGTGATCTTTCTGACGCTTGAGGACGAAACCGGGGTATCCAACGTGGTGGTCTGGCCCAAGATCTATGAACGCTATCGCCGCATTGTCATGGGCGGTCGTCTGCTGCGCGTGACCGGGCAGATACAGCGCGAAGGCATCGTGGTGCATCTGATCGCGGGCAGGATCGAGGATCTCTCGCACCGGCTGACCGATCTGGGCCATCCGCTGGACGAGGCCATCGGCATCACCCAACCCCAGGCCGACGACGCCCCGCGCCCGCCCCGGTATCGCAGCGGCGCGCGCCATCCGCGCGAACAGGCAAAACAGCTTTTCCCCAGTCGGGATTTCCATTGATCCGCCGACATCTGCGGCTGGCGCCCGTCGTCACTCAATTCCGACAAAAATACTCTGCATTAAATCTTGACAAAAACACTCGGCCAAAATAGCGACGAAGGCGTTTCATGAAGAAACCCTGAAGGTGACGCGGTATGGATTTCAACGGATCAGCACTTCTTGGCACCGAAAAATTCAGCAGGCTCTATGACGCCATCCTGCTTGGCGGCCCGGCAATCTGGATCATTTCCGCGCTCAGCGTGGCCGCACTTGCCCTGATCTTCTGGAAAATCTGGCGCCTGGCAATGCTTGGCGCCTGGACTGGCGGCACACGTGCAAAACGTGCCGTGGCCCTATGGTCGGACGGCGAGGAAGACTCCGCTCTGGAATTGCTGGGAAACCGCCGCACCTGCCGTGCCGCCCTTGCACGGGCGGCGATGACCGCCCGCAACGATATCACATTGGACGACGAGGCCGCCCGCGCAGAGACCGCGCGCGTCGCCCGCAACCTCATCGCCGGGGCACGCAGCGGGTTGCGCCCGCTGGAACTGATCGCCACGATTGCACCGCTCCTGGGCCTCCTGGGCACGGTAATGGGCATGATCGCCGCCTTTCAGGCCCTGCAAGAGGCCGGTAGCAGCGCCGATCCCGCCACTCTTGCCGGCGGTATCTGGGAGGCGCTTTTGACCACTGCGGCGGGCATGGCTGTGGCTATCCCGGTCGCCGCGGCGCTCACCTGGTTTGATAGTATCGTGGATCGTCTGCGCCTGCAGATGGAAGACGCCGCCACCCGCATCTTCCTGCGCCCGGTCGCTGGCCACCATGCGCCAGTGTTAAGGGCCGCCGCAGAATAATGTTCGATTTCGCCGAAGACCGCCCCCGGCGCAAACCCAGCCTGACGCCGATGATCGACGTGGTGTTCCTGCTTCTGGTGTTTTTCATGCTGGCATCGCGCTTTGGCACCGACATGCATATCCCGCTGAATGTCGCGGGCTTCGACAGCGGAAAAGGGTATTCCGGCCCACCTCGCCTGATCGACATCGAAGCGGAGTCACTCCTGCTGAACGGCATCGCGCTGTCACCCGATACCCTGGTGGAACGACTGGAAGACCTGACGGAAAAGCCAACTGACACGATCATCCTGCGCCCGCGCGCCGGCACCGATCTGCAGCGCGTGATCAGGGTCATGGAAACCCTGTCAGGTGCCGGATACAGCACGCTTGTGCTGATCGAATAGTCCCGTGCAGTTTTCCGCCCCCCCACGCCGCCAGCCGACCGAGAGCATCGTACCGATGATCAACGTCGTGTTCCTGCTCTTGATATTTTTCCTGATGTCGACACAGATCGCGCCGCCGGAACCGTTCGAGGTCGATCCGCCGGTGATGGATGCGCCCGAGTCCGCAAAAGGAGAATTCCGACTGTATCTGGATGCAGAGGGACAGCTTGGCTATCTCGGCGTGATCGGCGAGGACGAGGCGCTGGCCGCCCTCGTGGCTGCGCGCGAGGCCTATTGTGCAGACGGGCCTTGCTCCGAAGACGCGCCACCGCCCCTGATCCTGCGCGCCGATGCCAAGCTGCCCGCCGCCCGACTGGCCGCCCTCATGCCTAAACTGGGCGCTGCGGGGTTTCGCGTGGTACAGTTGGTGACGGCCAAGCCATGAGACGCTTTGCTGAATTTACAGCATTTGTGGCGCTGGCCCTGATCGTGCACCTGATCACCCTGTCCTTGCGTGCGTCCGATACCGGTCTCGCCGCGTCGGGCGAAGGTGGCGAGGCACTGATGTCGCTTCAGGCATCGACGGGCAGCATCGAGGACCTGGTCGAGAAATGGGAAAAACCACCCGAGACGGCATCGCCGAGGATGCCGACACAGCCCGCACAGCCTACGGTCGAACGACCCAACATTGCCCTGCAACAAACACAGGATGCGCGGACCGTACCGGCCATGCCAAGGGTTCCCGGTCTCGCCTTGCCGCACTCCGACCCTCTGCCTGATACGGAAGCGACAGCGCCACCACCGCTCTCTGTACCACCCGTGCCTCTGCCCGAAAAAGACGTCGCACCGGAGCCGCCTAAGATTGCCGCAATACACCCACAGCCGAGGCCGGAACGCCCGAAACAACCCGTACGTAAGGCACCAAGGCAAGACGCCAAGCGGCAAAGCAAGAGTTCTGCCGCAAATTCCAAACAGAGCGCAGCCGGACAAGGGGGCGGACAACAGGCCGGACCTGGCAGCCGGTCGGCCATAGCCACTCTCAGCAAGGGCCAACGCCAAACCCTGATGTCACAATGGGGCGCACAGGTGCGGGCACGCATTGAACGACGCAAACACTATCCGCGCGCCGCACGCGGTGCATCTGGCACTGTCAGGCTACACGTAACTGTCGCGTCCAGCGGTGCGTTGCGTGGCGTGTCCATCGCCCGATCATCGGGGAATGCGCATATCGATCAGGCCGGTCTTCGCGCCGTTCAATCCGCCCGCAAATTTCCACCCGCCCCAAGGGGGCTGACCATTTCGGTCCAAACCTTCACACTGCTGATGAACTTCGGCAATTGATCGCCACGCCAGATCCGATGTCACCACCGCAAAGTCGGCGCTTCGGTTTTTGCGCCCTTCCGCTTTGGCCTCGGCTCTGGGTTCGCGGTCTGTCGCGGCTTCAAAACGACATGCAACCCGTCGCTTTCTGAACGGAAAACCCGAACACCGCCCCGCACCATCGCCGGAAAGGAGGTGTGTGATGAACACCCATTACCGCGACGATCGCAAGATCGACCCGACGCAGGGCGATACCCTGCGCGATGGCACGCCGAACAATCAGGACCGCATTGAAATCGGCCCGACCCGACTGGCCCTGTCGGAGTGGCAGGCAGCGGGACTGACCCTGCCCAACCTTCCGGCGATGCGCGAGTATCGTTGGGCACGGCTTACGCAACATCTGGTTGACCGCGACTATGGCGGGCTGCTGATGTTTGATCCGCTCAATATCCGCTATGCGACCGACAGCACCAACATGCAGCTTTGGAACACCCACAATCCATTTCGTGCGGTCTTGCTCTGTGCAGATGGCTACATGGTGATGTGGGACTACAAGAACGCACCGTTCCTCAGCAAGTTCAACCCCTTGGTGCGAGAACAACGCGCGGGCGCCGACCTGTTCTATTTCGACCGGGGCGACAAGATCGACATCGCCGCAGACAGTTTTGCCAACGAGGTGCGCGTGCTGATGCAGGAGCATGCCCCCGGCAATACGCGTCTCGCGGTCGACAAGATCATGCTGCACGGGCTTCACGCCCTTCAGGCGCAGGGGTTTGTCATCGAGGAAGGCGAAGAAGTCACCGAGAAATCGCGGTCCGTCAAAGGCCCCGACGAGATCCTTGCCATGCGGTGCGCCAGTCACGCCTGCGAAACCGCCATACAGGCGATGGAGGATTTCGCGCGAACCAAGGTGCCCGCCGCCGAAGTCTCCGAAGACGATATCTGGGCAATTCTGCACGCCGAAAACATCCGGCGCGGCGGAGAGTGGATCGAAACCCGCCTGCTCGCCTCCGGACCGCGAACGAACCCATGGTTTCAGGAATGTGGCCCGCGCATCGCCCAGCCCAACGAGATCATCTCGTTCGATACCGACCTGATCGGATCCTATGGCATCTGTGTCGACATTTCGCGCAGTTGGTGGATCGGCGAGCAGAAGCCGCGACCCGATATGGTTTACGCCATGCAGCACGCCCATGACCACATCATGACCAACATGGCCATGCTGAAACCCGGTGTGACCATTCCTGAACTCACCGCCAATTCACATCGCCTGGACGACAAGTTCCAGGCCCAGAAATATGGCTGCATCATGCACGGCGTCGGGCTGTGCGACGAATGGCCTTTGGTCCGCTACCCGGACAAGGCCGTGCCCGGCTCTTTTGACTATGCGCTGGAGCCCGGCATGGTGCTTTGCGTCGAAGCCTGTGTCGGCGAGGTCGGCGGCGATTTTTCGATCAAATTGGAAGATCAGGTTCTGATCACCGAAGACGGATACGAGAACCTGACAACCTATCCGTTTGATGCGGCATTGATGGGAAACTGACGCAAAGACCATGGCGCACTCATGATCCGAGCGCTGGCGGGGCTGATCATCGAGCGGTAGGCCATCCTGCGCCGCCCACAATGCTTGCCCGGACGGCAACCCGGTCTGCCGGACCCGACAGGTACGCGTGGCAACACGTTGTCGTGACACCCCTTTTCCGGCACCGGTGCAGCACGCCATCTAGGAAAAGCAATCGGAGGTCCAAATGCCCACAGAACGTATTACATTTCCTGGTCACAATGGCGATGAACTCGCGGCGCGACTTGATTTGCCGGACGGCCCCGTGTTGGCAACTGCGCTGTTTGCGCATTGTTTCACCTGCGGCAAGGACATCCCGGCCGCGCGCCGCATAGCCCAACGGCTGGCCAGTATGGGCATCGCGGTATTGCGCTTTGATTTCACCGGACTAGGCCATTCAGACGGGGAATTCGCCAACACCTCGTTTTCCTCCAACGTTCAGGATCTCGTGGCCGCAGCGCGCTGGCTAAAGGCCCGCGACATGTCGCCGGACATGCTCATAGGTCACTCCCTGGGCGGGGCGGCAGTTTTGAAATCTGTCTGTTCAATCAAAGGTATAAAGGCCGTTGTTACGCTCGGCGCGCCGTTTGATCCGGGTCATGTCACTCACAATTTCGCGGGGTCCCTGTCGGAGATCCAGCAAAAGGGATCGGCAGACGTCACACTTGGCGGCCGCCCGTTCACGATCAGCAAGGCGTTCGTCGATGATGTCAGCGCGGAACAACTCGCCCCCGCGATTTCGTCGCTGCGCGCCGCGCTTCTCGTGATGCATGCGCCCGGCGATGACACCGTTGGCATTGAAAACGCCAGCCAGATTTTTCTCGCGGCCAAACATCCAAAGAGCTTTGTGACGCTTGACGATGCAGACCACATGATCTCGCGCGCAGAGGACTCTGATTATGCTGCGGACGTGATAGCCGCCTGGCTGACCCGCTATGTCGATCTGTCTGCGCCCTCGACGCCGGACGATCCACCAGAAGGCATTGTGCGGGTCTCCGAAGCGGATCCCGATGGATTCCTTCAGGACGTGCAGTCCGGCCCCGAGATACATCTCTATGCCGATGAACCAAAGAGCTTTGGCGGCACCAATCGCGGCCTCTCGCCCTATGGCCTTCTTGCGGCTGGGCTGGGTGCGTGCACGTCAATGACCATTCGCATGTATGCCCGCCGCAAGGGTTGGCCGCTCCGTCATGTCACCGTTGATATCAGCCACGACAAGGTCCATGCGCAAGACGCCGAGACCGGTCAATCCAACCGCATCGATACCTTTGTTCGCACGGTTGGTCTTGATGGCGATCTGGAAGAAAGCCAACTTCAGCGCCTTCTTGAAATCGCGGACAAATGCCCGGTCCATCAGACGCTGGAACATGGCGCGCGCGTGGAGACGCGTCGGCGCACCGACTAGCGCGACAAAGGCCTCTCAGCGCAGACGCGGTCTGCCACCGCCGCCAGAAGGCCGGTGAATGGGTGGTCGTGCGGCAGGCGGCCGGGCAATCGGATCCGACGAGTGTTCAGCGACGCAGGGTGTCGTATGTATGGCGCAGATGATGCCGTAGTTTCTGCATTGCGCCAAGCGAAAGTACCTGCTGTGCATCGTCGTTCTTGATTCAGGTCAATCCGAAGCCGTCCGATGTGTGGGAGAGTAGAAGCACACAGTGAATGTTCCGCGCCCGACAAGGAGCCACCTCATGGGAATCTTCTCCAACCTCTACAAGAGCACCGATCTGGTGAATGGCATGGCCGATCGCCTCTGCGTGGGGATGTCCGAGTTCATCAGCCAAAATCCAGAGCGGTATGCGCCACTGCTGCGCACCATGGCGATCAAATGTACCGGATGTTCTGCTCAGGCCGACTGTCACCGCCTGCAGGGTCGGTCGATGCATCTGGACAAGGCACCGATGTATTGCGTCAACAAGACTACACTGGATGCCCTGCGCCAGCGCTGACGGAATGCTCACGCGGAAATCCGGCGGTAGATGCTGTCCATCCTGTAGGACTTGCGCGGCCCGGACACCTGCCATGTCACCCGGAATTCGGGCCACGGCGCAAAATCATAGGTGACGTCGTACTGGTCGGGCGCGCACCAATGCGACGCCTTGCCACCTGTCGACGGGACATCGTGAAAGAAACGCCCGTCGTCGAAATGGACCGACAGTATGGGGCGCCAGAGATAACGGCGTCTCGCCACGATCGGTGCGGCCTTGCCGATGCGCAGCACCCCGGACTCCTCCTGGCACAGTCCATCCCCGTCCGGCGCCCAGATGGAAAGCCCCTCGAAACGCGCCAAGGTCCCATCGGCATGTTCGATCCGTCGGATCAACTCCCATCCGCCCTCGAAATCCTGCAGGCATCGCGGCCGAACGGGCGTCTTATGCGACAAGCTCCCGGGCAATCCGTCTCATCTTCTGTCTCCTGACTTGTCGCGACTGCACCACCGGTCTATGAGGCGGCGCAAGTCCTGCACAATCACAAAAAGGTGCCGCTGCCAATGATCCCCCGCTATTCCCGCCCTGACATGGTCGCCATCTGGAGCCCGGAAACCAAGTTCCGTATCTGGTACGAGATCGAGGCGCATGCCTGCGATGCCCAAGCCGACCTGGGGGTGATCCCGCGCGAGAACGCCGCCGCGGTGTGGAAAGCCAAGGACGTGCACTTCGACGTTGCGCGCATCGATGAGATCGAAGCCGTGACCAAACATGACGTGATCGCGTTCCTCACCCACCTTGCCGAGATCATCGGCAATGACGAGGCCCGTTTTGTGCATCAGGGCATGACCAGTTCGGATGTGCTCGACACCACGTTCAACGTGCAACTGGTCCGCGCCGCCGACATACTGATCGAAGACATGAAGGGGCTGCTCGCGGCCCTCAAGCGCCGCGCCCATGAACACAAGGACACCGTGCGCATCGGCCGCAGCCATGGCATTCACGCCGAACCGACGACGATGGGCCTGACCTTCGCGCGTTTCTATGCGGAAATGGACCGCAACCTGACCCGGCTCGTGACAGCGCGCAAAGAGATCGCAACCGGGGCGATTTCCGGCGCGGTCGGAACCTTTGCCAATATCGATCCAGCGGTCGAAGAGCATGTCTGCGCCAAACTGGACCTTGAGCCTGAACCGATCAGCACCCAGGTCATCCCGCGCGACCGCCACGCGGCCTTCTTTGCGGCGCTTGGCGTTGTCGGCAGTTCCATCGAGAACATCGCGACCGAAATCCGTCACATGCAGCGGACCGAGGTTCTGGAAGCCGAAGAGTTCTTTTCCAAGGGCCAGAAGGGCAGCAGCGCGATGCCTCACAAGCGCAATCCGGTGCTGACCGAGAACCTCACCGGTCTTGCGCGTCTGGTGCGCATGGCCGTGGTGCCCGCGATGGAGAATGTCGCCCTGTGGCACGAGCGTGACATCAGCCATTCCTCGGTCGAGCGCAACATCGGTCCGGACACCACGATCACGCTGGATTTTGCGCTCGCGAGGCTGACGCAGGTCGTGGACAAGCTGGTGATCTATCCCGACAACATGCTGGCCAACATGAACAAATTCCGTGGCCTTGTGATGAGCCAGCGGGTGCTCCTGGCACTGACGCAGGCAGGTGTGTCACGCGAGGATTCCTACAAGCTGGTGCAGCGCAACGCCATGAAGGTTTGGGAGCAAGGCAAGGATTTCAAAACCGAACTTTTGAAAGACGCCGATGTCCTCAAGGCACTGAGCGCGGAAGAAATCGAGGAAAAGTTCGATCTGGGCTATCACACCAAGCATGTCGACACGATTTTCGCCCGCGTCTTCAAAGACCAGGACCGTTAACTTCCCTTACTGACCTGGCCCGCACTGGCGACCTCACGCCAATGTGGGCCATTTTCGTTTTGTGAAACCCGTGATGCGCGCTACACTCCTTTCCAATACCCAAGATTAATTGTGTGTACTCTGATTGGAGATCATTCATGACCCTCAAGACTGTTGCAGCAGCACTGGTGCTTGTGAGCATCCCGGCCCTGTCGTTTGCCATGTGTTCGGAGCGCGAACATCAGGCGCAATCCTGTGCATCGGGAATGATCTGGGATTCCGTCACCCAGAGCTGTGTCGCCCAGACCAGCAGCTGATTGATCGGTTCACCGACGTTCCACGCGCGGGCGCGATGCGCTTTTCCGTGCGTGAAAGTTACGAGTAGTCGAAATAACAATTGAACTGAACATGTTGGAGCCGAAAATGCGCGTACTTCTTCCCCTTCTGATCGCCATGCCGGGACTTGTTTTCGCTGCGAGCGATGATGCGCCGCCGAAACCAACGCACACGACCAATTCGTGCAAGGGGGTCAAGGTCTGGGACCCGACGAAACAGAAATGCGTCAAGCCCAAGGATGCATCGCTGGATGGCGATATCCTGTATGATGCCGCGCGCGAACTGGCTTATGCAGGTCGCTATGACGATGCCCAGGGCGTGTTGCAGGCGATGGCGGACCAGAAAGATGATCGCGTGCTGACCTATTGGGGATTTACCCATCGCAAGCTCGGCAATCTGGAACTCGCCAACATTTTCTATGAGCACGCAATCAAGCAGAATCCGGACAACATTCTTGCCCGCTCCTACATGGGTCAGGGGTTTGTCGAGGAAGGCCGCGTGGACGAGGCTATCGCGCAATGGCATGAAATCAGGAATCGCGCCGGAACGGGCAGCTGGGCCGAGGCATCGCTGCGCGAAGCAATTCGCTCGGGGACGACGTACAACTACTGATTTTCAGGCTTTGTTTACGGCTTCTGTCCTAGTCTGATCTGGTTCACGGATCAGGTCATAAGGGCGCGGCCAGAGCATGCAGCAAAACACCCAGGTTTCCACGTTACCGATGGCACCATCCCGCGACGGCGCGGCATCGTCTCCGGCGGCAAAGCCGATCAAAACGCTCGACACAACGGCAAAGGCCGCGATTGTCGTGCGGCTGCTCCTGAACGAAGGGGCAGATCTGCCGCTTGAGGATCTGCCCGATGATTTGCAGGCCCGCCTTATTCAACAGATGGGGTCCATGGGGCTTGTCGACAGAACGACACTGTATTCCGTTGTCGAGGAATTCGCCGGCGTTCTGGATGGCGTAGGGCTTTCGTTCCCCAAGGGGTTGGCCGAGGCGATCTCGGTCATGGATGGCAAGATCAGCCCGCAAACCGCCGCGCGATTGCGAAAGGAGGCGGGCGTACGGCAGGCCGGTGATCCCTGGGCACGTCTACGCGGCCTGCCGATCGAGGATCTGGTTCGGATGGCGCAGGCGGAATGCATCGAGGTTGCCGCAGTTCTGCTGTCCAAACTTGATACCGCCAAAGCCGCCGCAATGCTGGGCGCGCTGCCCGGTCCGCTGGCACGGCGGATCACCTACGCGGTGTCCCAAACGGGTCATGTAACCCCCGATGCCGTTGACAGGATCGGCCTGTCGCTCGCCGCCCAGCTGGATCACAAGGCACCGGTCGCGTTTGATGATGCCCCCGGCGCGCGAATCGGGGCCATTCTCAATCAATCCGCCGCCGCCACGCGCGACGACATGCTCACGGGTTTGGACGAGACCGATGCCGAATTTGCCACGGCGGTGCGCAAATCAATCTTTATCTTTGCCCATATACCCGAGCGGGTGAGACCCCGTGATGTACCGGGACTGGTCCGCGTCGTGGATCAGGACGTTCTGGTCACAGCACTCGCTGCGGCCACCGAGGACGACACCATGGCGGCGGCCGAGTTCCTGCTCGGCAACATGCCCAGCCGACTTGCCGACAGCGTCCGCGAGGAAGTGCAGGAAAAGGGCAAGGTCAAGGCGCGCGACGGTGAAGCGGCAATGACCGAGGTGATTGCGGAAATTCGGGCGCAAGAACAGGCCGGAGAACTGGAACTGATCGTCCCCGAGCAGGATGAGGCGTAAGATGTTTGCGGCGATGGCATCGTGATCTGCCAACCCGCCGCATCGACAAAAAACGCTCCATCAATTGGATCTGGGGTGCCGTAGAGGTCCAAAGGCTCGTCTTCGCGTTTCGCAGCGTTGAAACACCCGATGCGGCCTGACCGGGATGACGCATCGTGAATCGCCGTTTGGCGGACCAAAGTCTTCAACAGAACCAATGCGCCGCCTGTGCAAACGGGCGACAGCCATCGGCGTTGCCTGATAGACAGTTGCGCGTGCAGCACCTATCAGGGAAGAATGAACATCCGTGCGCCCCATTTCTCAGCCATCGATGATCCACACGGGGCGCTCGGATGAGCGATCTCGCCATCGCGGATGTACGCAACCGTGCCATTCTCCTCATGGTGATCGCCATCTTCTGTTTTACGCTGATGGATGCGTCCGCCAAGGCACTCGCCCCGCGCATCGGGGTCCTGCCGACCGTATGGGCGCGCTATGCCGGGCAAATGGCTTTGGTACTCATCCTCGTCGCGCCGCGCCTTAAGACCGTCGCGCAGACGAGTCAGCCGGTGCTGCAGTTTCTGCGCTCGATCCTGCTGATGAGCGCAACGGCGTTCTTCTTTACCGGCATCAGCCTGATCCCCCTGTCGGACGCGGCGGCCCTGATGGCCCTCAACCCGGTACTGATCACCCTTGGCGCGGCACTTTTTCTGGGCGAACCGCTCGGGCTGCGCCGGATAGGCGGCATCGCCGTGGCGCTGATCGGTGCCTTGATCATCATCCGCCCCGGAAGCGCGGTGTTTTCGCTCGCGGCGTTGCTGCCGTTGGCTGCCGCCGGCTGCTACTCGGCCTATACCCTGTTCACCCGACGTCTGGGACCTGACGAAGATGTCTGGACCTCGCTATTTTACACAGGGCTGGTCGGAACCGTTCTGCTAACGCTCGCGGTGCCCTTTGTCTGGCAGACACCCGATCTGATCGCCTGGGGCCTGATCGGTATGATCACCCTTTTTGGGACGTTTGGACAACTCGCACTGATCCGCGCGTTCAGCCAGGGCGAGGCCAGCATGCTGGCCCCCTACTCCTACACCGGATTGGTTTTCGCAGCCCTTTGGGGGGCCATATTCTTTTCCGAGATGCCGGATGTCTGGACCATCTTCGGCGCCCTTGTGATCGCCGGAGCGGGTCTGTATGTCTGGCACCGCGAAACCTTTCGCCGCTGAGAGCCCTGAAATGCCGGCAGAATTTTCTGATCTTTCCCGACTTGACCGGGTCAAATATTATACGGCGAACCTGTTTTTGCGCGCGTTGATCGGCGGTTTCAAACTGATTCCCTATCCACAGCGCATCCGGGCCATGGGCTGGTTGGTGGCGCGTGTCATGGCACCGCTCGCCGGGTTTGACCGACGCGTCCGCGACAATCTCATTCTGACCTGTCCCGATCTGGCCGAATCCGAAGTCCGGCACCTGTGCCGCGCAGTGCCGAACAACGCCGGCCGTTCGCTGATCGAGCTATATTCGGGCCAGTCCTTCATTGACCATGCAACCGCCGCAGAGATTGGCGGGCCCGGGCTGGCGGCTCTACAAGAGGCGCGCGAAGCCGGGCGACCGGTGATCCTGATGACCGGCCATTTTGGAAACTACGATGCTGCCCGCGCCAAATTGATCTCGATGGGCTTTGAGATGGGGGCGTTGTACAGGCGTATGGCCAACCCCTATTTCAATGAACATTATCTCAGGACGATCTCGACCATCGGAACACCCTTGTTCGAACAGGGCCGCCGAGGGATGATCGAAATGGTGCGTCATCTGAAACAGGGCGGGATCATTGCCATTGTCGGTGATCTGCACGTGCAGGAAGGAGTCGATCTCGATTTCTTTGGCCAGCCCGCGATCACGTCGATCGTGCCCGCCGAACTCGCGCTAAAGCAGGACGCCGCCTTGATCCCGGTCTATGCGATCCGCAAGCCGGACGGTCTCAACTTTCAGATCGTCATGCACGAACCGATCGCGCATTCCGATCCGGTGACCATGACACAAGAGATCAATGACGGGCTGGAAGATCTGATCCGCGACCACATGGACCAATGGTTCTGGATCCATCGACGCTGGAAATCCGCATAGACCTACTTGGCTCTGGCGGCCGCAACGATCGCTCCCGGTCCGGCGTATTGGAGCAACACAACGGTGGGCAGGTCACCATCAAGTTCGGTCTGCGCCTGGTACGGACCCGCGCCATCCCATTCACCCAGCAGTATCCAGTCCTCAACCACGTTGGCATAGTCCAGTTCATGGCCGGCGTTCTCGCCCCGGGTGATCTGGGCCGTTTTCAACGGCGCATACCGAACAACCTGGACCGTAATCGGCCCGGCAAGGGGTTTGGCAACCGGCGCGGCATGGATTGAGAGCTGCGATCCGCTCCGATCAGCCGTCAGCGTCGCGACCGCCGGTGTTGATTTTTCTCGCTCAATGATCTCTGCGACTTCATCGGCATGTGCACCAACGACATCGTCAATCCCGTTCACGATCATCTGCGGCGTATAAATCATGTCACGGCCCGCCTTATGGGCATAGCCTCTCTGGCGCTTGGTGTGCGACGCCAGAGCATAGCGATCTTTCCAGCCGATATAGTCCCAATAGTCCACGTGAAGCGCCAATGCGATGACGTCGTCTTGCTCCGACAGCCCGTGCAGGATGGCGTCGGCAGGTGGGCAGGATGCGCAGCCCTGAGACGTGAAGAGTTCGACCACCACGGTGCGATCCTGCGCGCTCAACGCCGTCGAGAGGATTGCGCAAGAGGCAAGCGTTGCGGCAGAGATCAGCTTCATGATGGATTGTTTTCCCTGTTCTTTGATCAGGTCTATCGGTGGACTATTCAAATAGCCAATCAAGGTTTCTTGAAACCAGCGGATCAGGGTTTGCAGCGTTCGATGAAGATCGGTGTACAATGGTATACAAAATCGTCGCACCCTCGTGATCGCTATTGATCCCGCGTCGCTCCTGATGCAGACATCAGCCAGCCAATTCCGATTTCCACGACTCTTGAGAGGGAGGCCAGAGATGCCCATCACCGTTGGACAGGACACAGCCAAGGCACGCAGATCACTGAGCGTGAATGGCAAGACCATTTCCTACTATTCGATCCCCGCCGCCACCGAGGCCGGACTGGGAGATTTTTCGAACCTGCCAGCGGCCTTGAAAGTCGTGCTCGAGAACATGTTGCGCTTTGAGGACGGCAAGACCGTCAACGTCGACGACATCAAGGCCTTTGCCGAATGGGGCGCAAAGGGCGGCAAGAACCCACGTGAGATCGCCTATCGGCCTGCCCGCGTCCTGATGCAGGATTTTACCGGTGTACCCGCCGTCGTGGATTTGGCCGCGATGCGCGACGGCATCGTCGCACTGGGCGGTGACGCGCAAAAGATCAACCCGCTGAACCCTGTTGACCTTGTAATCGACCACTCGGTCATGATCGACGAATTCGGCAACCCGCGCGCGTTCCAGATGAACGTTGATCGCGAATACGAACGTAACCTTGAGCGCTATACATTCCTCAAATGGGGTCAATCGGCCTTCAACAACTTCCGCGTTGTGCCGCCGGGAACCGGTATCTGCCACCAGGTGAATCTGGAATACCTCTCGCAGACGGTGTGGACAGACGTCGACCAGAATGACGAAGAGGTCGCCTATCCGGACACGCTGGTTGGAACCGACAGCCACACCACCATGGTCAACGGTGCGGCCGTTCTGGGCTGGGGTGTAGGCGGTATCGAGGCCGAGGCCGCGATGCTGGGTCAGCCGATCTCGATGCTGATCCCCGAAGTTGTCGGTTTCGAGCTTACCGGTCAGATGGTCGAAGGCACCACCGGTACCGATCTGGTATTGAAAGTGGTCGAAATGCTCCGTGAAAAGGGTGTGGTCAGCAAGTTCGTCGAGTTTTACGGCGCCGGGCTTGATCATCTGCCATTGGCGGACCGGGCGACGATCGCCAACATGGCACCGGAATACGGCGCGACATGCGGCTTTTTCCCGATCGACGATGAAACCCTGCGCTACCTGCGCAACACCGGTCGCGAAGAGGACCGGATCGCACTGGTCGAGGCCTATGCCAAGGAAAATGGTCTGTGGCGCGGTGCCGACTACGCACCGATCTATACAGACACTTTGTCTCTGGACATGGGCACCATCGTTCCGGCCATCTCCGGTCCGAAACGCCCGCAGGACTATACGACACTGGACAAGGCCGCACCAGCGTTCCTGGATGTGGTTTCAGAGTATCGTGGCATTGACACCGATAACGCCGCACAGGACATGGCCGACGAAGGACCGACACCGGTTCTGGCAGAGGACCCGCGAAAGTCGGTCAAGGTCAGCGGCGAAGACTATGAACTGCGCGACGGATCGGTCGTTATCGCCTCCATCACGTCCTGCACCAACACGTCAAACCCCTACGTTATGATCGGCGCCGGGTTGGTGGCACGCAAGGCGCGTGCGCTTGGCCTCAATCGCAAACCCTGGGTGAAAACCTCGCTGGCGCCGGGCTCGCAGGTGGTGTCGGCCTATCTCGAGGCTGCCGGTTTGCAGGAAGATCTGGATGCCATCGGCTTTAACCTCGTGGGCTATGGGTGCACCACCTGTATCGGCAACTCCGGTCCGATCCAGAAGGAACTGAGCGAAGCCATTGCCGAGGGCGATCTGGTGGCAACCAGCGTGTTGTCGGGCAACCGCAACTTTGAAGGGCGCATCAGCCCGGATGTGCGCGCCAACTATCTCGCCAGCCCGCCGCTCGTTGTGGCCTATGCGCTGGCCGGCGACATGAATGTGGACATGGTGAACGACCCGCTGGGTCAGGACCAGGATGGCAATGACGTCTTCCTCAAGGACATCTGGCCCACCTCCAAGGAAGTTGCCGACCTGGTTGGCGCCACCGTCACCCGCGAGGCGTTCCAGTCGAAATACGCGGACGTGTTCAAGGGCGACGAGAAATGGCAGTCGGTCGAAACGACGGATGCCGAGACCTATGACTGGCCTCCGACCTCGACCTATGTTCAGAATCCTCCTTATTTCCAGGGCATGGGTGCCGAACCCGGCGTGATCACCAACATCGAAGGTGCCCGCGTTCTGGCGCTGTTGGGCGACATGATCACCACCGACCACATCAGCCCGGCCGGATCGTTCAAGGAAAGCACACCTGCCGGCCAATACCTGACCGACCACCAGGTGCCCGCCCGCGAATTCAACTCCTACGGCTCGCGCCGGGGCAACCACGAAGTCATGATGCGCGGCACATTCGCCAACATCCGCATCAAGAACGAGATGCTGAACGGGGTTGAAGGCGGTTATACCAAAGGTCCGGACGGTGAACAGACGTCGATCTTTGACGCGGCGATGGCCTATCAGGAGGCCGGGACGCCTCTGGTGATCTTTGGCGGCGAGCAATACGGCGCCGGGTCCAGCCGGGACTGGGCGGCCAAGGGGACCGCGTTGCTGGGCGTCAAGGCGGTGATTGCCGAAAGCTTTGAACGTATCCACCGGTCGAACCTGGTTGGCATGGGCGTTATCCCGTTCGAGTTCACCGGCGGCGACACGCGCAAGTCGCTCGGTCTGACCGGCGACGAGACGGTGTCCATCTCGGGTCTGGACACGATCAAGCCGCTTCAGGAAGTTCCGTGCAAGATCACCTTTGCCGATGGCTCCGAAAAGGAGATCATGATCAAATGCCGGATCGATACGGCAATCGAGATCGAGTACATTGAGCATGGCGGCGTGCTGCACTACGTGCTGCGCAACCTTGCCAAGGCCAGCTGAACAGGCTTTCATGCCGACTGATCGGGCGCCCCACGGGGCGCCCTTTCCATTCAGCGGAACGGAGCGACAGGATGATGAGACAGGTTGCCTTGGTCACAGGCGCGGCACGCGGGATCGGCCGATCCATTGCCACGGTTCTTGCGCAGGATCGCGCGTTGGCAATTACCTTTCGCAACAGCGATCCCTCGGAGCTGTTGAACACCCATCCGGAAACGCTTGCCATCAAGACCGATTTCACCCGCCCGGATTCTGCGCAGCAGGTGATCGATGCTGTCCTGACAAAGTATGGGCGCATCGATACGCTGGTGCTGAACGCCGGTGCAATATCGGCAGACGACACCCCTGACGCCGGTGACGTCTTTCAGGTCAACCTGTTGGCCAATGATGCCTTGCTGAAAGCCGCGCTGCCTCATCTGTACCCCGGTGCCTGTGTCATCGCCATATCGTCGGTGAATGCGCTCCTGCCCGCAATGTCGGCGGTCCTGTACTCGGCGAGCAAGGCCGCGTTGAACACTTGGGTGCGGGGTATGGCCAAGAACCTTGGCGCAAAGGGGATACGTGTGAATGCCGTCGCGCCCGGTGCCATCAACACTCCGGATGCGCCGCGCGATGCGGAACTGACACAGCAATTTGTCGACAACACAGCCCTGGGGCGCATCGGACGCCCCGAAGACATTGCCAACACCGTTCGATTTCTTGCCTCGGAAGGGGCGGCGTTCATTACCGGTGAAGTGCTGACCGTCTCTGGCGGATATCGTCTGTGAAACCGCCTATTGCGCGCTTGCCGCCTCGATTGCCGGGCGCAGCATGTCGTTGATAATCCGCTGCGTGACAGGGCCGGCAATCCGCAACAGGATCGTGCCCGAATTGTCGACCAGATAGGTTTCGGGCACGCCGTAAACCCCCCAGTCCAACGCCATCCGCCCTTCGCGATCTGCGCCGACACGCACATATGGATCGCCCAACTCGGCTAGGAACGCCGTGGCATTGGCCGTTTCATCCTTGTAGTTGACGCCGTAGATGGGCAACCCCTCATCGGCCAGCGCCTCAAGGTTCGGATGCTCCACCCGGCAGGGTGCGCACCAGCTTGCCCAATAGTTGACCAGTTTGACCCCGTTGCCACGCAACATGGCATCGTCGAAGGGAACCTTGTCGGGCAACGCACTCAACACGACCGGCGGCGCCGGCTGGCCCTTGCGTGCAGACGGCAACGCTTCGGGATCGTTCCGGAACATGCCCACGGCAGCCAGCAGGGCAAAACCCGCAAAGATCAGCGGCGGGGCGAGCATCAAGGGAGATATCCTAGCCATTGCGTGACATCCGTTCTTCAATATCCGCCATCTCGGCACGTACACGACGCCCGCGCCACAGGCTGAAGAGCACCAGAAGCGTCAGCAGCAGGATCGACGCGATATAGGCGGAAATCACCGTATCCGCGTATTTTCCAAGATCAGGCATCAGGCCCCTACCCTTTCGCGCGCCAGCAACGCCTGGATGCGACGGGCACGTATCTCGGTTCCCGTTCGATAGAGCAACAGCGCGATGAACAACAGGACAAATCCGACAATGCACAGAAACAAGGGATAGAAGAACACGTTGCTCACCTTTTCCTCGGTATCGGCTCCGGTAACGGCCCCGGCCCGCATGATCGACGCGCCCTGGTGCAGTCCCTGGTTCCAGAAATTTACCGCATAGCGCGACAGAATCGCAAAGACAGAGCCGACAAGGCACAGAACCGACGTCAAATCGGCGGCGGTATCGGGGTTATCGATCGCTTCCCACAGGGCGATGTAGCCGAGATAGAACAGGAACAGGATCAGGAACGACGTCAGGCGCGGATCCCACGCCCACCATGTGCCCCACATCGGTTGTCCCCAGATCGCTCCGGTTGCCAGCGCAATCATCGTCATCACCACTCCGATGGGGGCCGCAGCCCGTGCCGCCAAGGCACTGACGTGGTGGCGTCGAACAAGCCAGATCAGGGACGTCACCAGCATCATCAGCCAGGCATTGATCGCCATCAGTGCGGCGGGCACATGCAGGTAGATGATCTTGACGGTCGAGCCCTGGCGATAATCATCCGGGGTAAAAAAGAACCCCCAGACCAGTCCAACGAGGAGGCAGGCAATCGCCGCACTCCAGACATAGGGCAGCACCCGTTCCGACGTGGTCAGGAACTTCTTCGGGTTGGCATATTCCCAGAGGGCGTTGGCTTTGGTTGCAAGTGACATGAAGGTTATCTAATCCGAGTCGGGGGGCTTCTCAATTGACAAAGGTCAACGCAAATTGACGCGAAGAACGGCCGCGCTTGCAAATGGTAGCAAAGCCACCGTTGCCGCGGTGATCCCGGCCAGCATCAAGAGCGGTGTGGCGATGTCCATACCGACGGCCCCTCGCCGGGCGACCTCTGCGCCGAAAATCAGCGTTGGCACATAAAGCGGCAGCACCAGCAGCGACAGGAGCAGTCCGCCACGTTTCAGCCCCACGGTGAGTGCGGCGCCAAAAGTACCGATTACCGAAAGCGCCGGCGTGCCAACCAGCAGCGAGGCCACGAGCCAGAAGAACCCCGGCACGGGCATATTCAGCAGCACGCCCAGCACCGGCGCAGCCAGCACCAGCGGCAGCCCGGTCGTGATCCAGTGCGCCAGCGCCTTGATGGTGACGACTGCCTCGAGCGGCAGCGGCGCGGTGGCGAGCAGGTCGAGCGAACCGTCTTCCCAATCCAGCGCCAGCAGCCGGTCCAGCGACAGCAGGCAAGCCAGAAGCGCGCCCAGCCACAGAACTCCGGGCGCGATGGTGGCAAGTAGCGACGACTGCGGCCCGACGCTGAACGGGACAAGCACCGTGACGATCAGAAAGAAGGCCAGCCCCAGTCCAAAGCCGCCCCCGGCGCGAAACGCCAGTTTCAAATCGCGCAGCAACAGGGCGATCACAGGAAATCTCCGTCAAAATCGTCGACCGCGCGGGGGACGGCCCGGTACGGCCCGAGTTCCAGGACATCGGCATCCAGCCCCAGATCGATATGCGTGGCGACAAGGGCGCTGCCACCCCGCCCCAGGTGCGCCCGCACAGCGTCGGCAAAGAGCGCGACGGCCAGGACATCAAGCGACACGGTTGGCTCATCGAGCACCCAGATCGGCCGCCCGGTGACCAGCAGCCGCGACAGACCAAGCCGCCGTTTCTGACCGGCAGAAAGGTTGCCGGCGTGCCGATCCGAAAGGTCGTTCAACTCGAACGCGTCCAGCGCCGGGCAGATGCCCGACGCCCCAAAGACGCTGGCCCAGAACGTCAGGTTCTCGGTCACGGTCAGCGTCGGCTTGATGCCATCGGAATGGCCTGCATAGGCGATGCAGTCCTCCGCGCCCTCGATCCGACCCGATATTGGCGGTTGCAGCCCCGCGATTGTACGCAGGAGTGTCGTCTTGCCGATCCCGTTCGGTCCACGCACCACAAGGGCCTGACCCGGCGCAAGGTCAAAGCCCAGGCCTTGCAGAACGGGTACACCGCCGCGCGCAATTGAAAGGTCGGTCACAGACAGGGTCATGAGTGGCGAATAACCGATTGACCGGCGACGAAACAGCCTAAACCGGCAGGAGCGCCAGCGCGATGCGTCGCCCCTCGGCCAACAAAACGTTGTATGTGCGGCAGGCGGCGGGTGAGTTCATCACTTCCGCCCCGATTCCGTCGCGTTCAAGCTGTGCGCGCAATGCGGCAGGGATATGCGCAATCTCGGGGCCGGTGCCGATGAATAGCACGTCAATCTTGCCGGCCAGCGCCAGCAACGGTGCGCTATCCTCCAGCCCGCCCCAAGTTGACGGCCCGTCAGGCCCGGTGAGAACAGCACCCTCATGCACTTCGCCCCCGATCCGAAAGAAGCCCGGCCCGTAGCCATCAACCGGCAAGGCACTGGTAAACGTGATCTCGTTCAGGCGCATGTCAGTGTCCCGTTCCCCAAACCGGCAGACCCGCCAGCGCCGCGCCGAGGATCAGGGCATAGGCGACACTGCGGTAGAGCCGTTCATATCCCGGTATGAATAACCCGGCACCCAACAGGTTGCCAGCCATGTTCGGAACGGCAAGCAAGAGACCCGTGATGACAGGTTCCGGCGAAAGCCGGCCGGCAATCAACATCATCGACAGAATGGCGCAGTCATAGAAGAACAGGTAAAACGTGGTGTTCGCCCGAATGACCCGTGCCGGATGCGGACTTGCCATGTAGGCAAAGATCACTGGCGGGCCCGGAATACCTGCGACCCCGCCCAGAAACCCCGCAGCCGCGCCGGTGCCAAAGACGGCGGTCGGGCGCAGGGTGCCGGTATAGCGCCAGCCGAACATCAGCACACCAAGCATGGTCAGCGACACACATGCGACGATGGTTCGGAACACTCCGGGGTCGAGAACGAACAAGGCTGCGAGCCCGAACGGGAGCGCCAGGAGGGTTCCGATGACCAGCCGTACCAGATCGCCCCGGTGGGTATCCGGCGCGGCCTTCCGCAAGACCGGAAGCGGGCCAAGGATATCCATGGTTGCCAGCGTGATGACGGCCGAAACCGGATCCAGCACGATGCCGGCAATCGGCAGATAGATCAGGGCGGTGCCAAACCCGGCGAACCCCCGTACGGTTCCCGCCGTCAGCGCCGCAAACGCGAGCATCAGGAGGTCAGGGGTCATGAGAGAAAAGAGCGGATCCATCTGCGGGACCCTGAGCCGATCAGAGGCGAACCGCTAGCGCCAGATGTCTATGCGGCCTAGCACCAGCCTCAAGCTGTACGAGGTTCGCCTCTTCGCAGGGAAATGCAGCGTCTACATGGCCACGTCAGGCGTCGACATTGGCGAACTGGTTTCCGGATGTGTTGCTTGGCTTGGACCAATCGCGCTTGACGCCCAGATACAGCAGCACCGCAGATGCCACGAATATCGACGAATAGGTTCCGACGATGACACCCCAGATCATTGCAAAGACAAAGCCCCGGATCACGTCGCCGCCGAGGACAAACAAGGAAATCAGTGCCAGCAATGTCGTGACAGACGTCATGAAGGTTCGCGACAGGGTTTCATTGATCGACAGGTTCAACACCTCGGCCAGCGATTTTTTCTTGTATTTGCGCAGGTTTTCCCGAACCCGGTCAAACACAACCACGGTATCATTCAGCGAGTAGCCAACGATGGTGAGCAACGCCGCGATAATCGCAAGATCAAACTTGATCTGGACTTCGGAAAAAATGCCGATGGTCAAGATCACGTCATGGACCAGCGCGATAACCG
The DNA here is from genome assembly GCF_032595355.1 of Sedimentitalea todarodis. Classification (NCBI taxonomy): domain Bacteria; kingdom Pseudomonadati; phylum Pseudomonadota; class Alphaproteobacteria; order Rhodobacterales; family Paracoccaceae; genus Sedimentitalea; species Sedimentitalea todarodis. Next base: position 26,555 of record NZ_JASMWN010000004.1, read on the forward strand.
CCCCGAGCGCGAACTGCCATTCAAAACGAAGCCAGATATAGACAAGCACCGCACAGATCGCCAGAACCACCGCGATGATCGCGGTCTGGATCAATTCGCCGGACACTTTCGGACCAACGGACTCGACCGAAACGAACTTGATATCCGGAGCGACCGAAATCAGCGCCGCCTCGACGTCGGCAATTGTCTTCACGCTTGCCGCTTCCTGTTCGTCCTGCGCCTGAATTCGGATCATGGCCACGTTTTCATCGTCGCCAAAGGCAGGGTCGAACACCTCGCTGATCACCACATCGCCGATGTCCAGTTCGTCCAGCGCCCCGCGATAGACTCCGACATCCACGGGTTGAGCACTTTCGGTGCGGATGGTTGTACCACCTCGAAAGTCGATCCCGTAGTTCAGACCGCGCACCATGAACGAGCCAAACGCAACCACCATCAGCAGCGCCGAAATCCCCAGCCACAGTTTCCAGCGACCGAAAAAGTCGAACGAGGTTTCTTGCGGAACAAGTTTCAGTCGCATGTCATACCTCGATGGTCTTGGGGCGGCGGCGATCATACCACGTTACGATGATCAGGCGGGTCACATAAATCGCGGTGAACACCGACGTCATGATGCCCAGCCCCAGGGTGATCGCAAATCCGCGCACGGGCCCGGACCCCATCGCAAACAGGATGACTGCGGTGATGAAAGTTGTGATGTTGGCATCCAGAATGGCGCTGAGCGCCTTTTCATAGCCCAGTTCGATCGCCCGTGCCGGTCCCCGTGATGTCTTCAATTCCTCACGGATACGTTCAAACACCAGCACGTTTGCGTCCACCGCCATCCCGACCGTCAGCACGATCCCCGCGATACCCGGCAATGTCAGCGTCGCACCGATCAGCGACAGCAGGCCGAAAATCAGGCCGATGTTCAGGATCAGCGCGACATTGGCGAACAGGCCGAACAGGCCATAGCTGAGCGCCATGAAGATCAGCACGGCGGCAAAAGCGACGATGGTGGCGATCTTCCCGGCTTCGATACTGTCCTGTCCCAGTTCGGGGCCGATGGTCCGCTCTTCAAGAAACTCCAGTCCCGCAGGCAAGGCACCGGCCCGGAGCAGAACGGCCAGATTGGTGCTCTCCTCGACCGTGAAATTGCCCGTGATGATACCGGATCCACCGGGAATATGGCTCTGGATCACAGGGGCGCTGATCACTTCGTCGTCCAGCACGATGGCGAAGGGGCTGCCTATGTTCTCAAGCGTGTAGTCCCCGAACTTGCGCGCGCCCGAGGTGTTGAACCGGAAGTTCACGGCCGGGCGTCCGTTCTGGTCAAACGCGGGCTGCGCATCGACCAGTTCTTCGCCGGTGACCACCGGCGCCGACTCCAGCGTGTAGTAGGCACCCGGCTCATCCAGCGACGGTACGATCATGTTGCCAACGCCGGGATTTGCATTGGCGTCGCTGCCGCGCCCGACCACCGGTTGGAACGTCAGTTGCGCCGTGGTGCCGATAATTCGCTTCAATTCCGAAGCGCTGCCGATACCGGGCACCTGAATGAGGATACGGTCCTTGCCCTGACGCTGGATTGTCGGCTCGCGTGTTCCGACTTCGTCGATCCGGCGGCGGATGATCTCGAGCGACTGGCGCACGGTGCGGTCATCGCTGGCGAGCCTTTCCGCCTCCGACAAGGTCACGATCAACACATCGCCTTCACCCCGGACCTCGATATCGGTCGCGCCGACTCCGGTCAGAGTCTGGATCGGACGGGCGAGTTCGCGCACCACTTCCAGCGCGCGGACCATGCCGTCGGGCTGGCTGATCTTGACACGAATCTCTTGCGGATCAGACGGTTGCAGACGGACGGTGCCGATCGTCGCGCGCTCGGGCCGCAATCTATCCCGGATTTCCGGCCACATGGCCTGCATCCGGCTCTCGTAGACATCCGTGACCTTGACCTCGGCCAGCAGATGCGCCCCGCCGCGCAGATCAAGCCCCAGGTTGACCAGTGCACTTGGCATCCAGTTCGGCCATTGGGCGGCCTCTGCCCCGAGCGCATCCGTTTGACCCTGCACCTCGATCGCGGCCACGGCATCGTTATGTTGCTCGACACGCGTATAGAACGCATTGGGCAACGCCAGCCACAACCCGACCGCGCAGACGCTCCAGATCAGCACCTTCTTCCACAATTCGAACTGCAGCATTACCCAGCCTTTTCAGAGGGGTGAAACGCGGATTTAATCCGCAGGCTCGGTCTTGCTCATCACCGTGGCGATGGTCGATTTGACAACACGCACCTTGACGTTCTCGGCCAGCTCAACTTCGACCTCGTTGTCGTCCTTGACCTTGACCACCTTGCCGATCAGCCCGCCCTGAGTGACGATCTGATCGCCCCGGCGCACGGCTTCGACCATGGCCTGGTGTTGCTTGACCTTTTTCTGCTGCGGACGGATCAGCAGGAAATACATGATCGCAAAGATCAGAATGAGCGGGAGAAACTGGGCAAGTGCGCCACCATCCATGAGATGTTCCTTTGATTGAACGGCGGACCCCTGCCCGCGATTTCGGCGGAACCTAAGCGCAGAACCGGGGGTTTGCAAGGCACGATGAGCGTCGTGTTCCACGCCTATTCAAGAGCAAAACGCAGGCCATGCGAATTGGAGCCATCCGCAATCAGCATTCTTGGCAAGCGGGCGCAGAGACGTCATTGTGCTTACCACACGTCAAGAAGGGACTGACGCTTGCAGACCTATCTCGCTCTTGCGACACACCCGATGCTCTGGGTGTTTCTCGGCCTGCTCGCGGGTTTCTACCTGATCCTCTGGGCCACGGCACTGGATGCGCGGCGTCTGGCACCCCGTACGCTCTGGTTGCGCCGCAACTATCCGGCGGTCATCCTGACAGGTGTGGCCATCCTCGCAATTGTCGCGTTGACCTTCTATCTGATCGAGATCGGCATAAGTGTCCGCGTTCTGGTGGACCGTCTGCGCGAGACCGCGTTGGACCCCGGCAGCCAGGTCGGCGACCTGCAAAGCCTCGCGTCTGCGGTCGCGATCCTGGTCGGTGTTCTGGCGGCAGCTGCGACGATTCTCTATTCCTCGATCCGGGTCTGGATCAACGAACGCACGGCGACGGCGACCGAGGAAGGTCTGATCACCGACCGGATCAACAAGGCCGTTCAGGGGTTGGGGGCCGAGAAAACCGAAAACCGGCTGGGCCGCACGGTTCGCTATACGGTCGGCGGCGTCGATGGCTCATATTTCGAATGGATCGACGAGCCGCGCCAGCCCCCTTCGGATCCGGATGTGGTGGGGGGCAAGGTCAGGCTGACCAACGAGCCGTGGAGTTCCTTTCCCAACACCCGACCCAATCTCGAAGTGCGGATTGGGTCGGTCTATGCGTTGGAACGGATCGCGCAGGACAGTCCTCGGGATCACACGCAGATCATGGAAATCCTCTGTGCTTATGTACGGCACAATGCGCCATTCGACCCGGAAACCTCCATCCCTGAAGACTGGGAAGACGCCTATGATGAAGCGGTGGACGCCGATTGGGATGATGGCAACATATTGATCCCCAATGAGGATGTGATCAGAGATTGGTTTCTGGGGCACGACAGACCGCGCGAGGACATTCAGGTCGCGATGACTGTGATCGGGCGGCGCAGCCCGCTGCAACTGGCTTTGGAAGGACATTGGGACAGCGACGGAAACTGGCACGGGTATCGGCTGGATTTGCGGCGGACCTGCCTGACACGCATTGATCTGGAAGGGGCCGATCTGGCGAATGCCCGGTTTACCGGTTGCCAAATGCACGGCGGGATCTTGCACAATGCACAGCTCACCAGAGCGAATTTTCACAGAGTAGAAATGCTGGGTGCGGACCTTCGCAACGCACAAATGCAGGGCGTGAACCTGAGGGCCGCTCAGTTGCAGGGGGCGAACCTCACCAGCGCACACATGAATTTTGCAGACATCAGCAAGGTGCATATGCAGGGAGCGATTCTCCGTGAGGCAAAATTACGGGATACAGATCTCGGAGAAGCGCAGATGCAGGGGGCGGACCTCTGGGAGGCGCAGATGCAGGGGGCGGACCTCAACTGGGCGCAGATGCAGGGGGCGGACCTCAGGGAGGCGCAGATGCAGGGGGCGGACCTCAACTGGGCGCAGATGCAGGGGGCGGACCTCTGGCGGGCGCAGATGCAGGGGGCGGACCTCAGGGAGGCGCAGATGCAGGGGGCGGACCTCAGGGAGGCGCAGATGCAGGGGGCGGACCTCAGGGAGGCGCAGATGCAGGGGGCGGACCTCAGGGAGGCGCAGATGCAGGGGGCGAACCTCTGGCGGGCGCAGATGGATGGCACAACCAACCTAAGCGCTGCTACTCTCCGAGGTGCAGCGCTTAGGTTGGTTGATTGCTCCGATATTATCATCACCCAGGATCAGATCGATTCAATTTTTGGCGATCAGACTGTGATCTTGCACAAGGGGTTAATACGCCCGGATTGGCCAGAGATCGATGAATTCGATTGGGCGGGTTTTGAGAGTCAGTGGCGCGCGTGGCAGGCCGAAATCGGCTTTGACCCGGACGACCCCAAAACCTGGTGAGCGGTCCTGTGGTCAACCGCGCTCTACCATAGGTCAGGATGTTGAGGCATAAGGCGTCAACCGACTCGGACCATCAAGGACAGACCCATGCACGACATCCGCGCCATTCGCGAAAATCCTGACGCTCTTGATGCCGCCCTTGCCCGGCGCGGTGATGCGCCCGAGGCGGCGGTGTTGTTGTCGCTGGATGAGGCACGTCGCGCCAAGATCCTCGCCGCCGAAACCGCACAGGCCGAGCAGAACAAGGCCAGCAAACTGGTCGGCGCGGCCAAAGCCAAAGGGGATGAGGCCGAGTTCGAACGCCTTCGCGCGCTAGTATCTGAGAAAAAGGCCGAGGTGGCGGCAATGCAGGCCGAAGCCAGGGAACTGGATGCGCAGCTGACGGACAAACTCGCCCGGATCGGCAACCTTCCGGCGGATGATGTGCCCGATGGGGCGGATGAAAACGACAATGTCGAGGTCAACCGCTGGGGCACGCCTCCGTCACTTGACTTCACCCCCAAAGAGCATTTCGAGATCGCAGGCGTGGCCGCATTGATGGATTTCGAACTGGCCGCCAAGATCAGCGGCAGCCGCTTCGTGGTGCTCAAAGGTGCCGTGGCGCGGATTCACCGGGCGCTGGCACAGTTCATGGTCGACACGCATGTGGATGAGAACGGGCTGACCGAGGTCAATTCGCCGGTGCTGGTCCGCGACGAGGCGATGTACGGCACGGATAAATTGCCGAAATTCGGCGAGGACAGCTATCAGACCACCAATGGCTGGTGGCTGGTGCCCACGTCCGAGGTGCCGCTGACCTATTCCGTGGCGGGTGAGATTCTGGAGGCGAGCGCGCTGCCGATCCGGATGACCGCGCATACCCTGTGTTTCCGAAGTGAAGCCGGGAGCGCGGGCAAGGACACCGCCGGGATGCTGCGCCAGCACCAGTTCGAAAAGGTCGAGATGGTGTCGGTGACCCATCCCGACGAGAGCGAGGCCGAGCAGAAGCGCATGCTGCGCTGTGCCGAGGATCTGCTGGAACGGCTTGGCCTGCCCTATCGCACCGTCATCCTGTGTACCGGAGACATGGGGTTCGGCGCGCGTCGCACCTATGACATCGAGGCGTGGTTGCCGGGGCAGAATGCCTATCGCGAGATCTCGTCCGTGTCGACCACAGGCGATTTCCAGGCGCGGCGCATGAATGCACGGTTCCGCCCCGAAGGCGGTGGCAAGCCCGCGTTCGTACATACGCTGAACGGATCGGGGCTGGCGGTCGGGCGGTGCCTGATCGCGGTTCTGGAGAACGGCCAGCAGGCGGACGGATCGGTGGTCTTGCCGGAGGTGCTCGCGCCCTATCTCGGCGGGCGCAGGCTCTTGACAGCGGAGGGTGCGCTGGCGTGATCGAGCGTGCCCCAATTCTGCCCGCGGTCCTGGTGGCCGCGACGACGCTCGCGTTTGTGACCTCGCCCTTGCTGGCACCCGAGTTCGGCGGATTCAACCCCGACCTGTTCCCGGTGCCCCAGGACGATCCGCCGGTTCAGCCCGCGGGCTACGCCTTTTCGATCTGGGGCGTAATCTATCTCTGGCTTGTCGTCAGCGCCGGGTTCGGGCTGTTTGCCCGTGCACGGGCAGCAGACTGGCTGCCCATGCGCCCCGCCCTCGCGCTATCCGTCGGGATCGGTGCTGCCTGGTTGCCCGTGGCGACCATCAGCGCGATTGGCGCGACCGTCCTGATCTGGATCATGTGGTGTACCGCTCTGGTCGCCCTGCTTCGCGCGCCGGAACATGACCGTTTTCTCGCACGTGGACCGGTGGCGCTCTATGCAGGGTGGCTGACGGCGGCGAGTTGCGTGTCTCTGGGGTTGCTGCTGGCAGGCTACGGGGTGATGGGCCCGACCGGTGCGGCGATACTGGCGCTGTTGCTGGCGCTGGCCTTGTCAATCTGGGTGCTGCGGTTCCTTGGCAATTTTCCGGAGTTCGGCTTTTCCGTGGTCTGGGCATTGATCGCGGTCGCGGTCGCCGGTTGGGACGATGCGACCGTGGTAACCTGGTTGGCGGCGACCGGCGCGGGTCTGGTTGCGGGCGTCACACTCTCCGCAGCCCGGCGCGGATAGACTGAAACGCTCATTCACAGTCCGGTACGGCGAAGAATCGGCACTCCCTAGGATTGATCCCTCAGTCAGAACAATCCGTTGTCGTTTTGCGACATGTCGGAGATGACCTGAAGCACGTCCCAGTGTTCGACAATCCTGCCCTGTGGATCAAAGCGAAAGATATCCATGCCCGCATAGTCATCGCTGCCGGGCCAGGTCTGATGACAGTGCAATACGACCAGATCGCCCTCGGCGACGGTACGGACAAACCGGGTGTGCTTGCCCGGATACTCAGCAGCCATACGCTCGAAATAGGTGACAAACGCCTCTTTGCCATCCGCGACATGTGGGTTGTGCTGGATATACACGTCGCCCACGTAACGCTCGATCGCCTCGCGCGGTTTGCACTGATTGAACATCAGGTCATAAAAGGCCATCGCATTCTGGGTGTTGACTTCGGTTTGGATGGTCATCCTGCACCCTCAGAATAGCGAACCCGTCGTGGGAACAGTGTTTCGGGCCGCGTTCAGGCCAAATTCCCGAACCAAGCCGTTGCGATGCCTGCTATGGTCAAGAAACAGTATCGGTCATCTCTTGAAATCTATCAATGACAGTTTGGAGCACCTATCGCTACACATGGAAGCCAAGTTGAACCCCGAAATCACCTTCACCAGACTGCCCCTCATTGAGCCGAAGGAGATTCTCACCCACATGTCCGATCCTCGTGTTGCTGAACATATGCCTCTGCTGACAGCAAAATGGGATGCAGCCGCTGTGGGCGAATTTGTAGCGATCAAAGAGGCGTGCTGGAGCCGAGATGGACTTGGACACTGGGCGATATTGTGTGACGACAATTACGTCGGCTGGTGCGGCTTCCAAAAGGAGGGAGACGAGTGGGACTATGGTTTGGTTCTCAAGCCGGAGTTTTTTGGACTGGGCATACGCATCTCAAGAAAGGCCATCAAGTTCGCCTTTGCTGACAGACGCATCCCGTTCGTGACCTTTCTGCTACCACCGTTACGCAATAATCTCGGAGCACTCACAAAATTCGGGGCAATATTCGTCGGAGAGATAGAGTTTGATGGCTCAACCTTTCTCAAATTCCGACTGGAAACTGCATAGCGGCTTTTTCAGTTGACCCGTCGCCCGGGATTCTGACGACGAACCAACCCGCGTCTAGCCAACAGCAGAATCGGTGGCTGTCGTGTTCGCCCGTTGTTCGGCGTGCGGGAATGGCACCAGACGGCCTGTATCTTCATCCCAGAGCTTGAGATTCAGCGCTGCCACCGCTTCGAGGAACTTGATGCGGCGGGGGGCGTATTCTTCGGGCAGGCTGTAGTGGCAAGCTCGCAATCGGTATGACGGGATGCGCGAATTCAGGTGGTGGATGTCATGCAACGTGATGCAGGCCACCGCATGGTCGAACCAGGCCCCGAAATCGAGACAGGACGATCCCTGGATGGCAGCGACCTGGGGATCGAGATCGGGGCGACGGTCCCAATAGGTGTCCTCGAAATTGTGCTGCAGGTAGACGAGGAACACTCCCAGCATCCCGCCCACCATCGACGCCGCGAAATAGACGCCCAGCCCGTGCCAGCCTGACAGGAGATAGATCACCCCGACCCAGGTCAGAACCGAAATATTGTGCAAGACCACCCCTTTCCAGCCGAACCGCATGGTGTTCTTGGGCCAGCGGTAGCGAATGAAATAGGTGAACAGCGCGCCGGCAGGCACCAGAATGAACGGATTGCGATAGAGACGATATTGCAGACGGGGCCAGAACCCGGCCTCGTTCCATTCGCGCAGGGTCATGGTGTGAATTTCGCCAGAGTCGCGATGATCCAGATTTCCGACGCCCGCATGATGCAGGTTGTGGTTTTGTTTCATCACCTCGAACGGCGCAAAGGTGAACGGTGACAGCGCATGCCCCGCCAGTTCGTTCTGCGCCCGCGTGGCAAACAGCGAATGATGGCCCGTGTCATGCTGCAGCACATAGAGACGCACCGCCGAGAACGCATGCACCACGATTGCCGGGATCAGCACATACCAATGTCCCGACTGGCTGATCGCAAGCCAGAGCGAGGTGAAATAGACCGCGAATGTGCCAAAGAAGCTGAGGCTCGCAAGCCGGTTGTCCTTGTCGCAGTATTCTCGAGTATGATCGCGCAAGTTCATGTCGGGTCCCGAGACGAAAACGGTGATGGTCCTGTCAGCAGGTAACAGAAGTCCTTGCCAGATATCTGACAAATTTCACGTCCCTTTTCAATCGTTTGGCGAAATTTCGCCGGGATGAGCGACAAATCGGCCATTTGGGGATCACAACCACCGGGTGTTCGCTTCGTTCTCCGGGGAGAGAGAGACATCAGAACAGGTCTGGAAACAGTCGCTTCAGGCTCTGCGGACGATAGGCGCTCATCGCGTCCAGACGTTGCTTGACGGTCGGAGACGCCTCGGTCGACCGGGCCGGGCCGTCGCGCCACACCAACAGGTCGGGCGAGATACCGTAGATGGGCGATGGATCGCGCAGAACCGGGACGTCATCTGCGGGGTTGGGCTCGACCGCCGGAATATTGGCGTCCGGGCGCAAGGTCAGGCCCGCTCGTTTTGCACCCTCCGCAATCCATTGCAGGGTTATCGCGGACAGGCTGGCACTGTCGCCGGTGCCGCCGACAATGCCGTGATCACCCACGAACCAGAGTTGCTGAAACGGCCGGTCGTCCGAGGTGTCTCCGCGATTCAGCCCCTGCCCTGCATCGCTGTCATCCAGGTTGTTCCAGGGTGATGGCAGAAAAAACGCGCGCCTTTCATCCAGCGCCAGCGCGTGCCGCGCACTTGCCACCATGCTGGACAGTTCAGTGTCATGGAATTCGTATTTCTTGTTCCAGAGACTCGCGATGCCGCCAAGCAGGACCGACGGAATGCCCAGCGACCCCACCGTGTCCCAGACACCGATATAGCTGATCTTGACGACAGAAGAGCCGTCATTGCGCTGCGCCTGCTCGGTCTCGGATGTGGCAAATCGCGGTGACTTCTGCTTGCGCGTTGCCATCACGCCCGGCGAGTCCGGCCGGTTCCCATCGCCTGAACTCTTGTAGAGCTTGAAGGCCTCACTCAGCGCCGGGCTGCTGTAGTCGTCAAGGATGCCGCATTTGCGGATCATCCCCGCGAGCGATCGTGCCGTGTAGGCACCACGCGAAAAGCCGAAGATCAGGATCTCGTCATCGGGCTCATAGACCTTGCAGACATAGGCGTAGGCCTGCTTGATGTTGTGTTCGAGACCCCAGCCAAAGGCCCCGCCGCCGATCCGCCTTAGCAGGCCGCCAAATAATCCGGCGTTGGAGGTTTCAGTGCCCACGCCGCGAAAATAGTGGGCGATCTGCACATCGGCCTTCTGGTCAACCGCGTTGTAGAGGTTGACCACATGGGTCCAGTCAAGCCGGGTTGGAGAATTCCACGTTCCGTCGCAAAAGACAGCAATGCGTTTCATGTTGAAATACCTTTAACAAATATCTGGAAACTACCACATATTTGGCTGTGCGGCAATGATCGCGCACAACCATGGCGCGCGTGCAGTCTACCCTAGCCGCCGACAGGGCTCAGGTTGAGAACGCCCATGGTTTCAAGCCCGACCAGAACCGAATCCACCGCAACGGTTGCCAAGACCATGCCCATGACCCGACTGACAACGCTCGCCCCGGCGGCCCCGATAATGCGCTGAATGCGTCCCGCCAGGAGCAATGCCAGAAGCGTGAACATCAACACCACCAGCAGCAGGCTTGCCGTGATCGCCTGTTGGGCGAACGACGTGCCATGGTTGTCGGTCAGGATCACCACGGCGAGCATGGCACCCGGCGACGCGATGGAGGGGATGGCAAGCGGAAAGACAGCCCCGGAGAGATCCTCGGAGGCTGCGTCCTCGATTTCCTGCTCCGGTTTGGATTCGCCGAATATCATGGACAGTGCAAACAGGAACAACACGATTCCGCCGGCGATCTGAAACGTGCCCAACCGCAGGCCAAGCGCCTCGAGCAGGAATTGCCCGCCGACCAGGAACACCAGCAATACGACTGCAGCAGTCAACACCGCGCGAATCGCGAAAGCCCGATGCAGGCTTGGCGAAACACCGGCCGCGGCGAACAGGAAGACCGGGATCGATCCGATCGGGTCGATGACCACAAAAAGGGTCACAAACTCGCGTATGATGGTCTGCAGCTCCAATTGTTATCCACTTGCTTGTCAGGAATATGGGTGTCAGGTCTTCCGCCCCGAAATGTGCTTTCTCAACTTGCTCGGGCCGCTCTTCTTGCGACCTTTATAAGGATTCTGATCGTTTTGTCCCCTCATATGAAGGCGGATCGGCGCGCCGGGCATGTCAAAATCCTCGCGCAGGCCATTCACCAGATACCGTGAATAGCTGGCAGGCATCTTGTCAGGGTGCGAACACATCACCACGAATCCAGGCGGGCGGGTCTTGGCCTGTGTCATGTAGCGCAGCTTGATCCGTCTGCCCTGTGGCGCCGGAGGCGGATGCTGTTCCAGCATGCCCGCGAGCCAACGGTTCAGCGCCGCGGTCGGTATCCTGCGATTCCAGACTTCGTAGGCCCGCAGGATCGCAGTGTGCAAACGATCAAGACCCCTGCCCGTCAGCGCGCTGACCGTCACCAGCGGCGCGCCGCGAAGTTGCGGCAACAGGCGTTCAAACGACTCGCGCAGATCGCGCAGTTTTTCCTGCTTGTTCTCTTCGGCGTCCCATTTGTTGACCGCGACCACTACGGCGCGGCCTTCGCGCTCTGCAAGGTCGGCAATCCGCAGATCCTGTTGTTCAAAGGGAATCTCCGCGTCGAGCAATACCACCACAACCTCAGCGAACTTGACCGCGCGCAGCCCGTCACTGACCGAGAGTTTTTCCAGCTTTTCCTGGACCTTGGCCTTTTTGCGCATGCCGGCAGTGTCAAAGATGCGCATCGGCGTGCCGTCCCAGTCGGTGGTCAGCGAGATGGCATCGCGGGTTATTCCCGCCTCGGGCCCCGTGAGCAGGCGATCTTCGCCCAGAATGCGGTTGATCAGTGTAGATTTTCCTGCATTGGGGCGACCCACGACGGCGACTTGCAGCGGCTTGTCCGCCGTCGGCGTCGGCGCGGCGGCGTCTTCGTCCGCGTCATCGACCGCAACATCGGTTGCCGGAGTTTCGGCGGCTGCCCGCACGGCAAAGCCATCAGCCAGCGGCATCAGTTGAGAATAGAGGTCGTTGAGCCCCTCGTTATGTTCCGCCGACATACGGATCGGTTCGCCAAGTCCAAGACCATAGGCCTCGATCACACCGGCATCGGCAGCAGACCCTTCGGCCTTGTTCGCGGCAAGGATCACGTGAGCGCTGCGTTTGCGCAGGATCTCGGCAAAGAGCTGATCGGTCGGCGTTACCCCGGCACGCGCATCAAGCATGAAGAGGCAGATGTCGGACATATCCACGGCGCGTTCCGTCAGACGTCGCATTCGCCCCTGCAGGCTATCATCGGTTGCATCCTCAAGCCCGGCGGTGTCGATGACCGTAAAGCGCAGATCGCCAAGCCGTGCCTCGCCTTCCCGCAAATCGCGGGTGACGCCGGGAGTGTCGTCGACAAGCGCCAGACGCTTGCCTACGAGGCGGTTGAACAGGGTGGATTTGCCCACATTCGGGCGGCCCACGATAGCGAGGGTGAAGGACATCGGGTCTGCTTTCAAAACGTCTGAGAGCGCCCCTTAGCGCATCCGCGCCTCAACGGAAAGCGTGCAGTTCGCCATCGCCGCCCATCACATAGAGCGTCTGGTTGGCCACGACCGGCGCGCTGCTGGCACCGCCGGGCACAGGCACCGCTGCGGTCATCACCCCGTTGTCGGGGCTGAAAAAGCGCAATTGACCGTCCGACGAGGCCACGACGATCCGGCTGCCCGCCAGGATCGGGCCGTAGTTGGCATAGCTGCGGCCGCGCCTGCGCGGTTTGTCCTTGACGAAGTTGGGCAGGTCGACGGCCCAGATGACGCCTCCATCCGCGGCATTGATACGAACCAGCTTGTTCTGGTCGGTCACCGAAAAGATGCTGTCCCCTGCCGGCCAGACCGGCCCAAGCGCGCCTTCGCGTGCGGTCCAGATCCGTTCGCCGTCCTCCACGTCCAGCGCGACGATGCGGCCAGAGTGGTTTCCGGCGTAGATCCGGTTGCCTACGACCACGGGTCCACCCGTGACATCGCCAATCTTGGCGATCGCACGGCCGGTGCGTTGGCCCGCCACCGTCGCATTCCATCGTCGCAGCCCGCCACGCCGGAACGCCGCGACGATATCACCAGAGCCGAACCCAAAGACCACGAAATCTCCGGCCAGTACCGGCGACGGAGCGCCGAGAACGTTGGTGATGCTCGGGCTCGCCTCGATCTGCCAGGCCACCCGACCGTCCGATGTATTGATCGCCCAGGCGATATTGTCGCCAGCAACCAGGTACACCAACCCATCGCGCACCAGCGGCGTGCCGCTGCCGGTCGACTCCAGTTTCTGGATCCAGCGGGTCGCTCCGCTGCGCGCATCGAGCGCGGCCAGCCGTCCAAAGCCCGAGGAAACATACAGCGTGCCATTGTCATAGGCCATGCCACCGCCAGTGGCCTGCCCTTCTTCGTCGCTCGATGGGATCAGGTCCGTGCTCCAGACCAGGCCGCCGCTGGGCGAAACCGCCGAAACGCGAGCGCCGCTGTCGAGCGTATAGATCAACCCGCCGGCAACCACGGGTGATGCGGTGATGCGTTGCTTGCGGCTGTTGCCGGACCCGATCGAAGTTGACCAGATGCGTTGCGGAGCCGCGCGCAATGCGGCGTTGGCCGTGCGATATGCCGGCGTGCCGAACGATTGTGCCCAGGTCGTGTTTGCGGATTGAGACGGCAGGCGAATCGCGCGGCTGGCATTGACAACTGTACTTGCCGTCGCGACTGCCCCGTCTGCGACAGGGCGGATGTTTTCACGGGGGCCCGCCAGGATCCGTTCCTTTTCAGCACAGGCTGACGCCGTGAAAAGCAGAACGCCCAACAGGGCCAATCCGGTGCGGGATGCTCGAAACGATACCATCTTTAAAGTCCCTGCCTGTCTTTCTGTTCCTGCGATCAAGTGCCCCAGGGGCCTACCCCTGGATGCGCGAAGGCACTTGTGGCGTAGCGCCAAGCGCCACCATCAACTGAGATACTCGCTGTTGCAAGTCCGTGGTGACCTCGGAGTCATCCAGAATGGCCTGAAGTCTGACAACTGCCGTTTCGATCTCGTCTTCGGACACGTCAATCAATGCGAGTTGTTCTTCGGCCAGCAGACGCAGCGGCGCGCCCGGTTGCGCCAGCGCTTCGAACTGAACCCTGCGCTCCTCGACTGGCATGCTGTCGGCCTGCAGGGTCAGCGCCTTGAAGCTGGCGATCTGGCGGTAGATCTCGGGCACATCACCATTGATGGCAATCTCGTTCAACCGCGCCACCGCCTGCGTGGTCTCGCCGGAGTTCACTTCGGCTGCCGCGATCAGGAAGTTGACAACTGCTTCACCGCCCGGTGTATCCGCCTCGACCTCGCTCAGGGCGGCCGCCCGCGCGGCAGGATCGTTGGCTGCGAGTGCCGCGACAATGCCATCCCCCAGGGTTTCGGCCGCTGCACGGGTCTGCGCCTTGCTGTATTCATTCCAGGCAGCACCCGCCACAATGATCACAATCAGCACAACCGCGATCCAGCCATAGCGGCGGAACATCAGGAACAACCGGTCGCGGCGCACCTCTTCGGTCACTTCTTCGATGAAACTGTCGCTGTCGCTCATGCTCTGCCCTGTCTCTGGCCATGTGGTGCCCCGGTTCCGGAACGCATTTTTCGCCCGGAAATCGGGCAACGGCCCTCTCTTAGCCTGCCTGCAGGGGCAAGCCAAGTGGCCGGTACAGTGCAATACCTCAGCAGCTTGCGCATTCTCGGAAAAAAAACTAATCTGAACTGGTTAGTTTAGTAGAAAAATGCCCCTATATGAAAAAGTACCGCGTTGTGCGGACTTTGATATCGGCCAATTCGATTGATGTGGAAAGGCGCAAGATGCGATTGATCCCCGTACTCACCGCGATCTTGGTGACTCTAGGACTCTATGCAGTCGTTTTCGAACGCGAGGCGCTGTTTGCGTTTGCGCGCGGCGACGAGAGTACCGAAGACGCGACTGAGGCTCCCGCAGGTGAAGGGTACGCTCTCGCCTCAGAAGCACCAGATGCGGTTGGCGTGGTGGTATTGCGCAGCACTGCGGAACAGATTGACAGCAGGGTGATCTTGCGGGGCCAGACCGGTGCCGACCGGCAGGTGGAAGTGCGCGCAGAAACTTCTGCGACCGTCGTGTCGCCCCCGTTGCGCAAAGGCACATTCGTCAAGACGACGGATGTTCTGTGCCAACTGGACGTCGGCACACGCGAGGCAGCACTTGCAGAAGCCCGTGCCCGGTTGACCGAGGCAAGGGCGCGGGAACCGGAAACCGAGGCCCGGCTGGCCGAAGCCGAGGCCCGACTGTCCGAAGCCCTGATCAACAACAATGCGGCGGAAAAGCTCTCCAAGGGCGGATACGCCTCCGAAACGAGGCTGGCATCGACGCAGGCCGCCGTCCGCTCAGCCGAGGCAGGGCTTGCCTCCGCCAAATCCGGGCTGGAAACCACGCAAGCCGGCATCCAGGGTGCAGCGGCTGCCGTGGCGGCGGCGGAGCGCGAGATAGAGCGCCTGACCATCCGTGCGCCGTTTGACGGTTTGCTTGAATCCGACACTGCCGAACTGGGCAGCCTGATGCAGCCCGGCGGCCTCTGCGCCACAGTTATCCGGCTCGACCCGATCAAGCTGGTCGGATATGTGCCGGAGTCGGATGTCAACCGGATCAATCTGGGCGCGATGGCCGGAGCCGAGCTGACCGATGGGCGTCGCGTGCAGGGCACTGTCGATTTCATCAGCCGTTCCGCCGACCCGACAACCCGCACATTTCTGGTCGAGATCACGGTGCCCAACCCGGACATGTCGATCCGCGACGGGCAAACCGCCGCGATTGCCATTGCCGCAGACGGCACAATGGCGCACCGCCTGCCGGCATCGGCGCTGACCCTGAACAATGACGGTCAATTGGGGGTGCGCATCGTATTGCCGGACAATATCGTGGACTTTCGTCCCATCCGCCTGCTGCGTGATGATGTAGACGGAATTTGGGTCACCGGTCTGGATGAAGAGACTGACGTAATTGTCGTCGGCCAGGAATTTGTCACCAAGGGCGTGCTTGTCAAACCAGCTTACCGGGAGGCCGCCCAATGACAGGGATCGTCACCTGGGCTTCTGAACGGGCCCGCATGGTGCTGGCCTTCATCGCGCTGTCGCTGATCATAGGTGGCTTTGCCTATGCCAACCTTCCCAAGGAGGGCGAGCCGGATATCGAGATCCCGGCCCTGTTCGTGTCGGTGCAGTTTCCCGGTATCTCGGCGGAAGACAGCGAAAGCCTGCTGGTCAAACCGATGGAAACCGAACTGGCCGATCTGGACGGCCTCAAGACCATGTCCAGCACGGCGGCAGAGAATTACGCGGGCGTAGCACTGGAATTCGATTTCGGTTGGGACAAGACCGCGATCATGGCCGATGTGCGCGACGCCATGAATTCGGCACAGGCCGAACTCCCGGACGGGGCCGAACAATACTCCATCACCGAGATCAACTTTTCGGAGTTCCCTATCGTCATTGTCAACCTGACCGGTGCCGTACCCGAGCGCACGATGGCGCGTGTTGCCAAGGCGTTGCAGGACGATCTTGAAGCGCTGGACGCGGTGCTGGAGGCCGGAATCGCAGGCAATCGCGATGAAATGCTCGAGGTGGTGATCGACCCGCTGCGGCTGGAATCCTACAACATCACCGCGCTGGAACTGATCAACGTCGTTCGGAACAACAACCAGTTGATTGCCGCAGGCGAGATCGAGACCGATCAGGGCAAGTTCAGCGTCAAGATCCCGTCAAGTTTTGACGAACCGCGCGATGTCTACAACCTGCCGATCAAGACCAATGGTGACCGCGTGGTCACGCTGGGCGAGTTGGCGGAAATCAACTTCACCTTTGAAGATCGCGCAGGCACAGCACGGTTCAACGGCGAAAGCACCGTCGCCTTGCAGGTTGTCAAGCGCAAGGGCTTCAACCTGATCGACACGGTTGCACTGGTCAAGGAAACGCTGGCGGCCAGCAAGGCGAAATGGCCGCCAGAGTTGCAGGCAGTGATAAAGGTGGGCACCAGCAACGATCAGAGCCGCGTTGTCGGCTCCATGGTCAGCCAGCTGGAAGGGTCCGTTTTGACGGCGGTGGCGCTGGTGATGATCGTGGTGCTTGCAGCACTTGGCAGCCGCGCCGCCTTGCTGGTCGGGTTTGCGATCCCGACATCGTTCCTCTTGTGTTTCATGTTCCTCGCGATCATGGGCATCACGATTTCCAATATCGTGATGTTCGGCCTGATCCTCGCGGTCGGAATGCTGGTCGATGGGGCCATCGTGGTGGTCGAATACGCCGACAAGCGGATCAAGGAAGGCGTTGGCCCCATGCATGCCTATGTCGAGGCGGCGCAACGGATGTTCTGGCCCATCGTTTCGTCAACGGCAACGACGCTGTGCGCGTTTCTGCCGATGCTGTTCTGGCCCGGCGTTCCCGGCGAATTCATGGGAATGCTGCCAGTCACGCTGATTTTCGTTCTGTCCGCATCGCTGATCGTCGCACTGGTCTACCTGCCGGTGATGGGCGGTGTCACCGGCCGGATGAGCCGCCTTTTCGGGCGAATCTCGGATGTCCTGCGCGCCCGCCTGCCCTGGGCCGTTCGGGCGCTGCTGGTGCCGATTGCGATGTACACCATGTTTCTGGGCGCGATGCAGGTTCTGAACCCGGCCTATCTGCTGCCTGCGGGCACCGCCGGTGTCGCGGGGGTTCTGTTCGGCGCCCTGTTGTTCCTCTTCGGCTCGTTTGCGTCCTCGGTCACGCTGGGTGCTGCCCGCATCGTGCGGCCACCGCGGGCGGTGCGTTCCGGCCATCAGCTGTCGCCATTCGGGCATTTCATCAAGTTCATCGCTGGCAATCCGATCATGCCGATCGTGGCCATCGCGACAGTATTTGCCGCCGTTTTCTACGTGGCCACCGTGCTGTTCCCGGCCAATTCGCGCGGTGTCGAGTTCTTTGTCGAATCCGAACCGGAACAGGCCAACGTCTATGTCCGCGCGCGCGGCAACATATCGCTGCACGAAACCGACGAGATGGTGCGCCAGGTCGAAGAGGTTATCAGCGCCCACCCGGCGGTCATCAACGTCTTTGCCTTTGCCGGAAGTGGTGGTCTCGATACCGGCGGCCCAGGTCAGCAGAGCCCGCAGGACACGGTTGGTCAGGTCCAGTTCGAGATCATCCCCTGGGAAGATCGCCCCACCGCGCGCGAAAGCTGGTTCTTTGGCAAGTTTGAACGGGATGTGACGGCACCGGCCTATGACGGTGATTTCGTGATTGATCAGCTCAATACCAAGCTGCAGGAAATTCCGGGTTTCGAGGCCGAGATCCTGCCATTGGAGCAGGGTCCGGGATCAGGCAAGCCGATCCACCTGCGCCTGAAAGGCGACGACTGGGGTGATCTGACCGCAGCCGCGGAAACGGTGCGGGCCCATTTTGACCACCTGCCTGGTCTGATCAAGGTTGAGGACACGCTGCCCCTGCCCGGCATAGATTGGCAGATTGACGTCGAGGTCGAAAAAGCCGGGCAGTATGGGGCCGACGTGGCCACAGTCGGCGGCATGGTGCAACTGGTCACGCGCGGCATCCTGCTGGATACCATGCGGGTCGACAGCA
Source organism: Sedimentitalea todarodis (assembly GCF_032595355.1). NCBI lineage: Bacteria > Pseudomonadati > Pseudomonadota > Alphaproteobacteria > Rhodobacterales > Paracoccaceae > Sedimentitalea > Sedimentitalea todarodis. The sequence continues at coordinate 45,067 of NZ_JASMWN010000004.1, forward strand.
GCGACGAGGAAATCGAAATTCGTGTCCGTCTGCCCGAGCAGGACCGGGTCCTGAGCACCCTGGATTCGATGAAGGTGCGCACCAGCGACGGGCTGGTCCCGCTGAGCAATTTCATCAGCCGCAAACCGGTCGCGAAGCTGGCCGAGATCAACCGAGTCGATCAGCAGCGCATCTTTGACGTAAAGGCCGATGTCGGCAGCGCCCTGTTCAAGGTCGTGACGCCACACCCGGACACGGAGGCCGAAGCGCGGCAGGCATTGGTTCGCGCGCTGGAGGCTGACATCATTGCCGATGGGGCAACGCTGGAGAATGACGCTGGTGACCGGTTCGAAATTGTTCAACTCACTGACGGCGTCGGGGTCGATGACCTGCGCACGGCACTGGCAGCGGGCGATGCCCAGTTCATTCCGGTCAACGCCAACGAGCGGATCACGGTGATCACCGAATGGCTGGAAACCAACCCCCTGCCCGCGAGCATCGATTGGGAATGGACCGGCGATCAGGAGGAACAGGAGGAATCCGGTGCCTTCCTGCAAAACGCGTTTCTTGGCGCGTTGGGGTTGATGTTCATCATTCTGCTGGCGCAGTTCAACAGCTTCTACAATTCTGTCCTGGTCCTGCTGGCGGTGGTTCTGTCCACCACCGGGGTGTTGATCGGCATGATGGTGATGCAACAACCGTTTTCGATCATCATGACCGGCACAGGCATCGTCGCGCTGGCCGGGATCGTGGTGAACAACAACATCGTGCTGATCGATACCTATCAGGAATTCAGCCAGTACATGCCGCGCATCGAGGCGATCATCCGCACCGCCGAGGCGCGTATTCGCCCGGTCTTGCTGACAACGATCACGACGATGGCGGGGCTTGCGCCGATGATGTTCGGGCTCAGCCTTGATTTCATCAACGGCGGCTATTCGATCGACAGCCCGACCTCGCTGTGGTGGAAGCAACTGGCGACGGCCGTGGTGTTCGGTCTGGGGATCGCGACGGTTCTGACACTGATCGTGACGCCATCTTTCCTGGCATTGCGGGTGTGGTTCTCGACCTACGCCACCTGGATCGGGCATCTGATCGTGCGCGTGACAGGCGGCAAGGAAACCCAGACCGCCCGAGACATGCGTCTGGACCGGGCCGCACGCGAGATCAGGATCGACGAGATCATCTGGGAAGACCTCGGCCCACCGGAAGAGGCTGACCCCAAAGCGGCCGAAGCGGCGGCTGACGACCCGCAAGAGGACAGCCCGACAGCGCCCCGGACGCCGCTGAAGGCCGCGGAATGAGACGCGGACGGCGTCGCACGATTTCATGATCCGGGGGGTCGTCGCAACGATACTGATCACTTGCGCGACAACGCAGGTTCAGGCGGACGACGCACGCGCCTGCGCCAGAACCTTCAAGGACTGGACCCCCGACGGCCAGCCCGTACTGCGCGACAGGGTGCCGGAAGAAAACTACGAAGTTGCCAGTGATTCGCATGTGTTTCGCATACCCGATGGCCGGTTGCGCATGGTCTATGCCGGTGATTCCGGGGGCACGATTTCCATCAAGCTTGCCCGATCGAACGATTGGACAACCTGGCGGGACGGCCCAGTTCTGATCGGTCCCGACCAGGGTGGCCGAAAGGCGCGCAAGAAGGAAACACCGTTTTATCGGCGCGCAGAAAACGGCGAGCACCAGATATTTTTTATCGGCTATGCCAACGAGACAACCTATCGTTCACAGGTCTTTCTGGCGGTCGCCGACAAGCTGAACGGCCCCTATCGCATGAAGAGCAAACCGGTGATTCCAATCGGACAGATCGGCGGAGAATCCGTCGGGACGATAACCTCGCCCGGCATTGTCGAACATGATGGCAAGCTCTTCATGACCTTCGTGGCCTGGGACGATTATCGGAACGTCTCGCAGATCTGGCCGATGGGCGCGGTGTCAGACGACGATGGCCGGACCTGGAAGAATATCCGGAAGGTAAAGGCGCCGGTTGCAATGGAGGGGCAGATCACCCGAACCCCCGATGGCCGGTTCCTGTCGGTGCGCAATGGCGAGTTCCAGGAGACGGAAGCGATCTTTCTGGGATGTGCGACGCATCCATTCGGTCCCTATCACGAGCTGACCGCGCCGGTGATCACCAAATCCGGTGGCAGATGGGACCGCGACGAAATCACTGCGCCGCAGATCACCTTTGATCCGGTAAGCGGCGCGGCGCATCTGTTTTACACGGGGGCGCAATCTCAGAAAGGGTGGTGGATATTGCACGCGCGGCGGGGCGATTAGCCCCGTCAAGCGGCCTCCTGATCCGATTGCTGACGATTCCATAGATTTGCATAGCGCCCCTCGCGCGCAAGAAGCTCTTCATGTGTGCCCTGTTCGGCAATCTCGCCCTGATGCAGAACCACGATCTGATCGGCCTCGGCGATCGTCGACAGGCGATGCGCGATGGTGATCACGGTCCGCCCTTCGCCCGCGCGATCCAATGCATCCTTGATGTCGCGTTCGGTTTCGCTGTCCAACGCACTGGTGGCCTCGTCCAGCAACAGGATCGGCGGATCCTTGAGCAAAGTCCGCGCGATCCCGACCCGCTGCTTTTCGCCCCCGGACAACTTCAGGCCCCGCTCGCCCACGGCGGTCTCGTAGCCATCCGGAAGACTTTCGATGAAGTCATGGATCTGCGCGTCGCGCGCGGCTTGCTCGATCTGTTCCTGCGTCGCGCCATCGCGCCCATAAGCGATGTTGTAGCGAATGGTATCGTTGAACAGCACCGTATCCTGCGGCACGACTCCGATGGCTGCGTGCAGGCTGTCCTGGGTCACGTCGCGAATGTCCTGCCCGTCGATCCTGAGCGCACCGCCGGTGACATCGTAGAACCGGAACAACAACCTGCCGATGGTGGACTTGCCCGATCCCGTCGCGCCCACAATGGCGACGGTCTGTCCCGCAGGCACCGACAGATCAACGCCTTTCAGGATTTCCCGGTTCGTCTCGTATCCGAAATGCAGCCCCGACAGGGTGATCTCGCCACCGTTGACCTTGAGCGCCGGTGCACCCGCCTTATCGGTGATCTCGGCCGGCTGTTCCAGCAGATCGAACATCTCGCCCATATCCACAAGCGATTGCCGGATTTCCCGGTAGACGGTGCCGAGAAAGTTCAGCGGCACGGTGATCTGGATCATGTAGGCGTTGACCATGACAAAATCGCCCACTGTCAGGCTGCCCGCCTGCACGCCGAGGGCGGCGAGAATCATCACACCGATCAATCCCCCGGTGATCAGCAACGACTGACCGAAATTCAGGAACGCCAGCGAATAGGCCGTCTTGAGTGCGGCGGATTCATAACCAACCATCGCCACGTCATAGCGCGCGGCCTCGCGGCTTTCGGCCCCGAAATATTTAACGGTTTCATAGTTCAGCAGGCTGTCGATCGCCTTTTGGTTGGCGTCGGTGTCCTGGTCGTTCATTTCCCGGCGCAGCTTGACCCGCCATTCGGTGACAGCGAAGGTAAAGGCGACATAGAGCGCGATGGTGACGGCCACGATCACCAGGTACCAGACGTCAAACAACACGGTCAGGATGATCCCGACCAGCAGAAGTTCCAGAATCAGCGGGCCGATGCTGAAGATCAGAAAGCGCAGCAGGAATTCGACACCCTTTACCCCGCGCTCGATGATCCGCGACAGCCCGCCGGTCTTGCGTGTGATGTGATAGCGCATCGACAGCCGGTGAATGTGTTGGAATGTTTCTAGCGCCAGACGACGCAGCGCCCGCTGCCCGACCGGGGCAAAAACCGCGTCGCGCAGTTGCTGAAACCCGACGCTCATCAGCCGCGCCAATCCGTAGGCCACCGTCAGCCCCACCGCGCCCAGTGCCAGTGTTGACACACCATCACCGGCAAGACTGTCAACGGCCCCCTTGTAGAGGATCGGCGTATAGACCGCGATCAGCTTGGACAGAACAAGAATGACAAGAGACAGCACCACCCGGCGTTTGACCCAGGACTGATCATCCGGCCACAGGTACGGGGCCACGCGACGGATGGTCCGCAAGCCTGAAAAGCGCGCCTCGCGAGCGTCTGTGTCTTGGAATGGTGGCATGAGAATTCCCGGAAGGTTTGGAGACACATAGTGCCTGAGCGCCAGGTTTGCCAGTGCTCCCGGTTCACTCTGGGATGGTGAAAACCTGCCCGGGATAGATCAGATCGGGGTTCTTGATGCTGTCTCGGTTGGCATCGACCACCTTCACATAGAGCACGCCATCGCCATAGCGGTCCCGCGAAATGGCCCAGAGTGTATCGCCGGTTTGCACCGTTACAGCCCGGACAGGCGACTCCGTCTCTTCGGAATTGTCTTCGGCGGGCTGTAACACCTCAGGCGATTCGCGTTTGAAAGGCGTTTCCAACCGGCTGAGAACCTGTCCGTCCGCGTCCACCTCATCCAGACGAAGCGTGTAGATGCCCGGCGCTGCGGCACCGATCTTGCCGCGAAACCGGCCCTTGGCGTTGGTGTCCAGATCGGTCACCGGCATGTTGTCGAGATAGACGCGCACCGCCGCGCCCTCCACCGCTGTACCCCTGAGCAGGACTTCGCCCTCGGCAGAATAGCTGATCGTGTCCAGCGTGACCTGCGAGGCCGCTGCCTCTTGCGGGGCGGCCGGCTGTATCACTTCGACGCCATCCGCATTGGCGCGCAAGACCGTCACGGGTGTAGATTCAGAGATTGGCGGCGTTGGGGCGTCGGGCGCGATGGCGGCGGTCACGACCTCGTCGGCTGTTCCTGCGGATGGCATTTGCGACGCCGTCGGTGCTGCCCCGGCGGTCTCGGCCTCGACGGCGGCCACTGGTGTTGGCGGCGCCGTGACGCCTGCAACAGGCAGCGCATCGCCCGCCGGGGTCGTCAGCGCAGTTCTTGCACTGGCGGGAGAAGGCGCAATGATGATCTGATCGACCGAGATCGCCGATTGCCCGTCACGTTCGGCACGCAAGGTCAGAACACGCGGCGCATCGGAGATTGGCAGGGTGAGGAGGCTGACGAAACCGCCATCCGCTCCGGCCCTGGGCGTTTCCAACTCGTCCTCATCCATCAGGATGACCACGCGGCTGCCCGGCGCGGCCGACCCGGCGATGACGGTGTTTCCATCGGGATCGACCCTGACGACGTCAAAGATCGGCGCGGCCAGCGTGTCCGCCTTTGCCCCGTCCGCCGCCGCCTGGGACCGAGCCGCGGTTCCCTGTTCGGGCTCTGCCGGCACCGTTGCCGCGCCCGTGTCCGCCAATCCGGACGCTTCGGGCGCGCTGGTCGTGTTCGTGACCACGGCGTCGGATGATCCTATCTCCTGTGGCGCGACGTATCCGCCCAGATACAGCCCGGCAGCACCAAGCGCCGCAGCGGCGGCAAGCCCCAGCACCCACCCGGTTGGCCCTGAAAAGGCCCCTGCGGTATTTCCTGCCATGTTCATCCCCTCGTCGCGCTCTGGCGCACCCTCGCCCCTTGGCGCGGTTGAGGCAGCCTATCAATCCGGCTATCACGGGTCAAAACCTGTCGTTTTCCCCGCAATTCAACCCGAAAGGCCCGACCATGCCCGTCAAGTCCATCTGTGTCTATTGCGGATCAAGAAACGGGGCGCAGCCCGCCTATGCCGATGCCGCGCTCTCCTTGGGACGGGCCATCGCGCAGGAAGGGTGGCGGCTGGTCTACGGGGCGGGCGATGTGGGGCTGATGGGCGAGATCGCCCGTGCCGCGCAAAAGGCAGGTGGCGACACGTTCGGCGTGATCCCGAAACATCTGGTTGATCTCGAGGTCGGCAAGACCGACCTGACCCGCTATGTCGTCACCGAAACCATGCACGAACGCAAGAAGGTGATGATCATGAACGCCGATGCCGTGGTCGTGCTGCCGGGCGGTGCCGGATCGCTGGATGAGCTGTTTGAGGCGCTGACTTGGCGGCAGCTCGGCCTGCATGACAAACCCATTATTGTGTTGAGCTCCGAGGGCTATTGGCAGCCCCTGCACGACCTGATCACACATATCATCGATCAGGGCTTTGCCGATGGATCGCTGGCCGATTTCATCACCTGGGTCGAGACCCCCACGACGGCCATCGAGGCTCTTCGCGTCGCCCTGTCATGACGCAATGTCGCCACCGAATAGACGGCGAGCGCGATCCAGATCATTGGAAATGCGATCTGGTGATACGGGGTGAAAACCTCGCCAAACAACACCACCGCGCATAAAAACTGCAGCGTCGGGTTGAGATATTGCAACAGACCCACGGTCGCCATCGGCACCCGCCGCGCCGCGATTGTGAACAGGATCAGAGGAAAGGCCGTTGTCGGGCCGGACGCGACCAGCAGGACGGCATCGCCTACCGAATAGCTCGGGCTGACCGCGCCGTTCATGTAAAGCCAGAACACCACCGCAAGCGCGATCGGAACCGCGATGAGCACTTCGCAGGTCACCGAAACGATCGGCCCCACCGGCAGCAGTTTCTTGATCACACCATAGAGTGCAAAGGTCGTCGCCAGCGTCAACGAGATCCACGGCAGGGATCCAAGACCTAACGCCAACACCGCGACGGCCCCCGCGGCCAGCGCCACCGACAGCCATTGTGCCCCGCCGAGACGTTCGCCAAACGCAAAGCGCCCGACCAGAACCGCGACCAGCGGATAGATGTAATATCCGAGGCTGGTTTCGGTATTGCGGTCGATCTGGGTGGCATAGATGAACAGAAACCAGTTGGTCGATACCATCAGCGACGCCAGGACGATCAGACCGAACCGGCGCGGATTGCGCAACACCAAGCCCATATCGCCCAGACGACCCTGATAAGCGAGTACGCCGGCAAAGAAAACCAGCGACCAGAACGTGCGATGCGCCATGACCTCGGGTGCCGGGATATGCGCCAACAGCTTGTAGTAGATCGGCGAGATGCCCCAGATCCCGGCCGCGCCGATCATCGCCAATATGCCCTTGCCGGTGTCGGTCATCTGTGCCCCCTGCCTTGCAGTGATGTCGGGTAGGGTTCAGAAAAACAAGACGGTTCTTTGGTCTCGGTCAGTCAACAGGCAATGCGCCCACCGGGACATTCGGGTTCCTGTCGCAACCGGGTCAGCCCATCAGTCACGAAAAAGGCCTGCCAGGGTTGTCCCTGACAGGCCTCGAATTTTCAAGCGTCAGCCGATGGCTCAGAGGCGCGAGGCGACGTTTTCCCAGTTGACCAGATTGTCGAGGAAGTTGGTCAGATAGGCCGGGCGTTTGTTGCGGAAATCGATGTAGTAGGAATGCTCCCACACATCACAGCCCAGCAGTGCAGTCTGACCAAAGCAGAGCGGGTTCACACCGTTCTCGGTCTTGGTCACCGCCAGCGATCCATCGGCATTCTTGACCAGCCACGCCCAGCCCGAGCCGAACTGTCCCGCACCGGCGGCCGAGAATTGTTCCTTGAACTTGTCGACGCTGCCAAAGCTCTCGGTCAGCGCGCTTTCCAGTTCACCCGGCATCCCGGCATCGCCCGGACCCATCATTTCCCAGAACTGATTGTGATTCCACAACTGGCTGATGTTGTTGAAAATGCCGTTCTGGGCAACCGAACCCGCGTCATAGGTTCCAGTGATGATCTCTTCCAGGGACTTGCCATCCCACTCGGTTCCGGCAATCAGCTTGTTGCCATTGTCGACATAGGCCTTGTGGTGAAAGTCGTGATGATATTCGAGCGTTTCCTTCGACATGCCCTTGGATGCCAGCGCGTCATGTGCATAAGGAAGATCAGGTAGTTCAAAAGCCATGGTCGGCCCCCCACGTTGAGTTAATTCGGTCCTCTGCGTTACATGAGGCGATGTTCAGGGCAGGTCAAGGGCTGGCAGGCGAAACACGACAGGAGGGGCGCGTGCTGACCAGAGCGCGAAAGATGATGTACCGCGCGCGCGGCTACTGTGATGGCGCTCTGGCGGGCGAACGGTTTCGGCTGGACCCTTACCATAGCAAGTTCTGGCGCAAGGCCACGGCGGGCAAGTGGGAACCGGACACATTCGCAGTGCTCGATCGGTTTCTGGACGCGGAACACGACTATCTCGATATCGGTGCATGGATCGGCCCAACGGTCCTCTACGGCGCCCGCAAGGCGCGGCATGTCTGGTGTTTCGAACCCGACCCCGAGGCGTTTCGCGCGCTGGCCTGGAACATTGCCCTGAACGATATCAGCAATGTCAGCGCCTTTGCCGCCGCCATCAGCCAGGATGTCGGCATCGCACGCGTGGCCAGCTTTGGCGGCGAGAAAGGCGATAGCATGACCAGCCTCTTGAACCCCGAGGGCGCGGGCGGATCGGATGTCCTGACCATCGGATGGGCGCAGTTCGCGGGCCCAGTCGACCTGTCGGGCGTGTCGCTGGTCAAGATGGATATCGAAGGTGCGGAATTCGATGTCCTGCCTGCCCTGATACCTTGGCTGAAGGAGCAGCGTCCGGCGCTCTACCTGTCCACCCACGCACCGTTTCTGCCACCGGATGAACGCATGGAGCGCATGTCAAAACTGGCCGGGATGCTGAGCTTTTATGGCCAATGCACGCGCGACGGGGCAAGCGAAGGTGGCAGCCTGACGTCCGAGGTGGCGCTAACGCGGTTCCCGAGTTTTCTGTTCACCGCCTAGCGTGGATCAAGACCCGTTGTCGCTCAATCGCAGCACGGCGGAAACCGGGGCCAGTGCGACACGGCTTGCACGATGGTCGCCGATCCAGCCCTGCAGGATGCGGATCGTCGCGGGGTGCAGCCTGCCGATCACGGTGACACTGCCATCCTGGCTGGCGCGGAACACCGCCTGATCAAGGCTGCGCTCGATCGTCGCCGGATCCGGTCCTGCCCGGTCAAACTCCCGGAACACGGCAGCCGCCGGCACACCGTCGCCCTGCGCGAGTTTCAGTGTCGAATTCAGGCCGCTGGTCCGCGTCACCAAACCGCGACCGGTGCCTTTGGCTACGGCAACGACCTGTGCCGACAAATCCCGGTCGCCCTGAAGGCCGGACCCTTCCAGCACGCCCACCGATTCGTTCAAGATGCCAAAGGCGGCGGCCAGTGTTACCTCGACATCGCGGGCCGTGGCGAATTTCGGCAGGTTCGCCAGAACAAGGACCTCGTGTCCGGCGCTGCGATACCGTACCATACGCTCCGGCGCATCCGGCAGCGTCGGGTCAATGGCGATCGTGACGGGAAAGAGCAACCCGTTCAAACCCTCAAACGCTGCGAAGCTACCGTCATCGACCATGATGATCGACATCAGCGGTTTACCATCCAAATTTTCGAACGGTTCTGCATGAATCTCCAGTGGTGTCTGACTGGCTGATCGCGTGGGATCGCTTGCTTGCGTGCTCTCTGCCCTGTGCCGCTCGGTAAGAGGAATGACGCGGGTTCCGATGGTCGGCCCGGTCGTCTCGGTCGCGACACCTGCCTGGGGCAGGGGCGCAATTCGAACCAGGGACGGATCGCGCTGATCCGAAACATCCGTAACGGCATCCAGAACCGGCGCGACGGTCGCCTGCGGAGCCGAGACAACCGGAGGGGATTCGACCATGCGCGGCATCTTCGGGGTGACACCATTGGATCGTGCGATGAGTTCGGGTCCGGTGGCGACATCGGGCTGCGGAGCAGGATCGCTCACGGCCTGTGGCGTTGCATCCGCGTTCGGGCCAACCGTTACCTGCATCGGCATCAGTCCTCCGACCTCGCTGTCCCGCGTGACGCGAATGTCGGCAACCTCAGCCGCCTGTGGTTCGCTCCTGAACTGGATGTCCGCAGCCCCCAGATCATCTGCGGCAGGTACGTCCGGCTCGGTCGTATCGACGCCCACATCACTGTCCTGTTCAGGCGCATCGGGGGCAGTCACCCGGGTGTTGGTCGGATCAACCGTCTCGGCCGGGGCCGGCAAATGCGGCAATGGCGCGGGGCCTTCAGGCGTGGCGGGATCCTGGGTGGTGGCATCAACGACTGGCTTGTCCATCGTAGCGGAGTCGATCTGTATGATACTGGTCAGATCACCGGCCTCGGGGGGGCTTGTCACCGGTGACACGGGTGGCGCGGCCGCGATCTCGGGATCCGAAGGCTGGCCCTTGATCCCCGCCTGATCACCGGTTGGCGCGACCGGTTGCACGGCCTCTGGCGTCACCTCGGGCGCCGGTGCCAGCGGCGACAGGAGCGACAGTGACGCAAGGCCCACCCCGCTCAGGATCAGCCCCAACACAATTCCACCAAGAAACCCGCGCATGACCCTTTGCCCCGTTGTTTATCCTCTGGCGGTGCATCGGTCGGCCGGATACCGACCCCACAGCGCCGACCGTGGTTTTGCGCACTTGACGCTGCCCGGCAACCCTGAACATGTATGGGCACCGAGAAAATTGCGCATACGGATGCCCCCTGTCGAATGAATGCCCCATGCTGCTGCTGATCGATAACTACGACTCCTTCACCTACAATCTGGTGCATTATCTGGGTGAATTGGGTGCCGAGGTCGTGATCCACCGCAACGATGCGCTGGACGTACAACAGGCGATGGCGATGAACCCGGCTGGCATCCTGTTGTCCCCCGGCCCCTGCGACCCCGATCAGGCCGGTATCTGCCTTGCCCTGACCGAGGCCGCGGCCGAAACCGGAACACCGTTGATGGGTGTGTGCCTGGGTCATCAGACCATCGGGCAGGCCTTTGGTGGCAAGGTCGTGCGCTGTCACGAGATCGTGCATGGCAAGATGGGCCAGATGCAGCATGGCGGCACCGGGCTGTTTGCGGGACTTCCCAGCCCATTCGAGGCGACCCGCTATCATTCACTGATCGTGGATCGCGATACCCTGCCTGATTGTCTGACCATCACGGCCGAATTGAAGGATGGCACCATCATGGGACTGCAGCACCGCGACCTGCCAATTCACGGGGTCCAGTTTCACCCGGAATCGATTGCATCCGAACACGGCCATGCGCTGCTCCGGAATTTCCTGAACGAGTTGAAAGTCCCCGCATGAGTGATGCGCTGAAACCGCTGATCGGTGCCGCCGCCGAACGACCGCTGACACGATCCGAGGCAGAGACCGCCTTTACCACCCTGTTCGAGGGCGAGGCGACTCCCAGCCAGATCGGCGGCCTGTTGATGGCGCTGCGCACGCGCGGCGAAACCGTGGATGAATATGCTGCCGCTGCTGCCGTGATGCGCTCCAAATGCCATCCTGTCAAAGCTCCCGATGGCGCAATCGACATCGTTGGCACGGGCGGAGACGGCAAGGGTACGCTCAATATCTCGACCGCCACCGCCTTTGTGGTCGCGGGTGCCGGCGTGCCCGTCGCCAAACACGGCAACCGCAATCTCAGCTCCAGATCCGGCGCGGCGGATGCCCTGACCCAGATGGGGATCAACGTGATGGTTGGCCCGAAAGTCGTTGAAAAGGCTCTGAATCAGGTCGGTATCGCCTTTATGATGGCGCCCATGCATCATCCTGCAATGGCCCATGTCGGACCCAGCCGGGCCGAACTTGGCACGCGCACCATCTTCAACATCCTCGGCCCGCTCACCAACCCCGCGGGAGTGAAACGCCAACTGACCGGCGCGTTCTCGCGCGAGATGATCCGCCCGATGGCCGAGACCCTTGGTACGTTGGGATCAGAGCGTGCCTGGCTGGTGCATGGTAGTGACGGAACCGACGAGCTGACGATCACGGGCGTAAGCTGGATCGCCGCCCTTGAAGACGGCACGGTGAAGGAAACCGAACTGCACCCGGAGGACGCAGGACTGCCGGTGCATCCGTTCGAAGACATACTTGGCGGCAGCCCTGAAGACAACGCCCGCGCCTTTCGTGCCCTGCTCGATGGGGGCCAGTCGGCCTATCGCGACGCCGTGCTGCTAAATGCTGCGGCCGCGTTGGTCGTGGCCGATGCCGCCGGCAATTTGCGCGACGGCGTGGCGATGGCAACAGAGAGCATCGACAGCGGTGCAGCCCGCGACAAAATCACCGCCCTCGCGCGCATCACACAGGAGACTGCATGACCACCACCATTCTCGACCAGATCAAAGCCTACAAGCTCGAGGAAATCGCTGCCGACAAGACCGAGCAGCCGATCGATCAGGTTGAAGCTGCCGCCCGCGCGGCCAGCCCGGTGCGTCCTTTTGCAGAGGCCCTGCAACAGGCAAGTCGCGGTGGCTACGGCCTGATTGCGGAAATCAAGAAAGCCAGTCCGTCCAAGGGCCTGATCCGGGCCGATTTCGATCCCGCTGCACTGGCGCAGGCCTACGAGGCCGGCGGTGCGACCTGCCTGTCAGTCCTGACCGATACGCCCAGCTTTCAGGGGGCAATGACATTCCTGACAGAGGCGCGGGAGGCCTGCGCACTGCCGGCGTTGCGCAAGGATTTCATGTATGATCCTTATCAGGTGGTCCAGGCCCGCAGCCTTGGTGCCGATTGCATCCTGATCATCATGGCCAGTGTCAGCGATGATCAGGCCGCCGAGCTTGAAGCCGCTGCTGCGGAATGGGGCATGGATGCGCTGATCGAGGTACATGATGCGGAGGAACTGGAGCGGGCGGCCTTGTTGAAAAGCGCGCTGATCGGCATCAACAACCGTGACCTCAAGACATTTGAAACCTCGCTCGATGTGACACGACAGCTCAGCAAGCTGGTGCCGGCAGATCGCACGATTGTTTGCGAAAGCGGGTTGAACAGCCCCGCCGAGCTGGCCGAGATGGCGCGCTATGGCGTCCGCGATTTCCTGATCGGCGAAAGCCTTATGCGGCAGGATGATGTCACTGCTGCCACCCGCGCGCTGTTGGAGAACCCGCTGACCCCTCCCGGAGCCATGTGATGGCCCTGACCCATTTCGACGCGCATGGCGATGCACATATGGTTGACGTGTCCGACAAGGCCGTAACAGCGCGGGTTGCCGTGGCCTGTGGTCACATCAGCATGAAGCGGGAAACATTTGATATCATTTCAGAAGGCAAGGCCAGAAAAGGCGACGTGCTAAGCGTTGCCCGGCTTGCCGGGATCATGGGCGCAAAGAAGACAGCAGATCTGATACCGCTCTGCCACCCGTTGCCGATCAGCAAGGTCGCGATCGAGTTGACGCTGGATCCGGACCTGCCCGGTGTGCGGATCGAGGCGACCGTCAAGACCACCGGCCAGACCGGTGTCGAGATGGAGGCCCTGACGGCGGTGTCGATCGCCGCGCTGACCGTCTATGACATGACCAAGGCCGTGGACAAGGCGATGCAGATTGGCGGCATCCGGGTCATCGTGAAAGATGGCGGAAAATCAGGACGATACGAGGCACAATGATATCCGTCGCCCAGGCCCGCACGGCACTTTTTGAGTTGATCGAACCGCTGCCGTCCGAAGATGTCGACCTCATTGACGCACCGGGCCGCGTGCTGGCGCACGAGCTGCGCGCGCAGCGTGATCAACCCCCGTTTTCCGCCTCGTCCATGGATGGCTATGCGGTCAAGGCCACCGAAGTCGAACTGCACGCGATGTTCAAGGTGATCGGCGAAGCCGCTGCCGGACATCGCTTTGATGCACCCGTTGGAGCCGGTCAGGCAGTGCGTATCTTTACCGGTGCCCCGATCCCGGAAGGTGCGGATTTCGTTGTCATTCAAGAGGATGTCAGCCGTACCGATGATCTGATCACGATCACGGACGACCCCGGAACCAAGACCAACATCCGCCCCGCAGGTGGCGATTTCACCGTTGGCACACCGGTTTCTGCGCCACGCATCCTTGCACCACAGGACATCGCATTGCTGGCCTCGATGAACATCGCGCGGGTCCCGGTGATACGCAAACCGGTGGTTGCGATCCTCGCAACTGGCGACGAACTGGTCATGCCCGGCGAAACGCCCGGCCCCGACCAGATCATCGCATCCAACAGCTTTGGCCTCAAGGCGATGGTCGAGCAACTCGGCGCCACCGCCCGCCTGTTGCCGATTGCCCGTGATACGCTTTCGTCGCTGCGCACGGCGTTCGATCTGGCCAGAGGCGCGGACCTGGTCGTGACCATCGGCGGTGCGTCGGTGGGCGATCACGATCTGGTGGCGCCGGCGGCAGCAGATCTCGGTATGAACCGTGCCTTTTACAAGGTTGCAATGCGTCCGGGCAAACCGCTGATGGCGGGTAAGCTGAACGGCGCGGCCATGGTGGGTCTGCCGGGAAATCCCGTTTCGGCAATGGTGTGCGGACATGTCTTTCTGGCGCCGATGATCCGCGCCATGCTGGGTCTTGGCACCGACCTGCCGCCGCTGCAAACGGCGACGCTGGCCAGCCCCCTCGCCCGGAACGGCCCGCGCGAACACTATCTGCGCGCCGTCGTGAGCGACAACAAGGTCACGGCCTTTGACAATCAGGACAGCTCACTTCTGACGATCCTGTCTCAGGCCAACGCGCTACTCGTACGCGCACCCAACGATCCCGCGCGTCCGGCCGGCGCGTCGGTTTCCTATTTGCCACTCTAGCGGAAACGGCAAGGCGGTTGACACAAAACGAGAACATGCCTAGAACAAACGCAAACCCACAGGCAAGAGGTTCAGGCAATGTTGACCAAGAAGCAGTTGGATTTGTTGGAGTTTATCCATAAACGCGTACAGCGTGATGGTGTTCCCCCGAGTTTTGATGAAATGAAGGCGGCACTGGACCTGCGCAGCAAGTCCGGCATTCACCGCCTGATCACCGGCCTGGAAGAACGAGGGTTCATCCGCCGCCTTGCCCATCGTGCGCGCGCCATCGAAGTTGTGCGCCTGCCCGAGAGCCTGGGCGGAGAGCCGACGACAGGCTTTTCCCCCCGGGTCATCCAGGGTGATAAACCTTCGGGCGCACGTCCGGCCAATACCAATTCGGTGACCGCCAGTGCGGTGGATTTGCCAATGATGGGCCGCATCGCCGCCGGCGTTCCGATCGAGGCAATCAGCCATGTAGAAAACCAGGTCGCGGTGCCGTCTCAGATGCTGTCTTCTTCCGGTGATCACTATGCACTCGAAGTGCGCGGCGATTCGATGATCGACGCCGGCATCAATGACGGCGACGTCGTCGTGATCCGCGAAACCGCTGCGGCCGATGACGGTGATATCGTCGTGGCGTTGGTCGAAGATCACGAAGCAACGCTAAAGCGTTTCTTCCGCCGCAGCGGCGCCATCGCGCTCGAGGCGGCGAACCCGGCCTACGAAACCCGCGTCCTGCCCGAGCACAAGGTCAAGGTGCAGGGCAAACTCGTCGGACTGATCCGCACCTACTGAACCTTGGCATATCGGGTTTTGGGCGTGGGGCGCGTGTTCCACAATCGCCGCCCTGCGGCCTGGCGGGCGGTCACAATCCCCTTGTCGGTGATCGCAAGACTGCCGGTGCGCAGCAGGCGTTTGGAATCAAAGACATCGCAAGGGCCATCGAGGCGTAGCGGAACGGATGAGATCACCATCTGCTTTTCCGAACACGTCGACACCTGCGCCGCACCGGTCTTGCCAATCACATGGACGATTTCGGCAGTGCCCGTCGCCATGACCCTCACCTTGCCCTCCTCTCCCGGCCAGCGCGCCGCCGCGCCCGCCTGATCTGCACCGTCACCATCGTTTTCCAGCCAGTTCCGCGCCACGAAACCTGCCCCGCGCGGTTTGCTCAGCGCCCGGCCGTCATTGGTCATGACGCCGACCAATCCGCCCGTATCTGCGACCAGAATCGCGGGCCGTTCCGCCTGTGACCAGATCGCGAACGCCGCGAGGACCGGCAGAACGCCGGCAAGGCGCGCACGTCCCTGCCACAGCATCAGCCAGAGCATGCCCAATGCGATCATCGGCAGCACCACCGCCCCCGGCCCGGCCACGTACCCCTGTGACCCATCAAGACCGGATACGAACCGCGCCACGCCGAGGATCCACGCCAGCCCCCAACCCATGGGCACAAGCCCTAACGCCTCCAATCCAAACGGCGCCAGGCACAACGCGCCGACCGCTGCCGGAATTACCAGAACCCCCATCAGCGGCACCGACACCAGGTTGGCAATCAGGCCGTAATGCGACAGCGTGTTGAAATGCGCCGCCCCTACCGGTGCCGTGGCCAGCCCTGCGATTGCCGACGACATCAGCACGCCCAGAACCGGCTTTGCCCACCCCGGCGCGCGCGGAAGATCGGCATCCCGCAGCCAGCCAAAGAACGCGATCAGCGCGGTTGTCGCGGCAAAGGACATCTGAAAGCCCGGCCCCAACACGGCCTCGGGTCGCAGGCAGAGCACGATCAGCGCAGCCATGGCCACCGCCCGCAAACTGAAGGCCCGCCGGTCCACCAGTATCGCGAGAAGAACCACCGCAACCATGATGAAGGCACGCTCGGTCGCGACATTTCCGCCCGAGAGCGCCAGATAGACCGCCGCAGCCCCGAGCGCCCCCACGGCCGCCACCTTCTTGACCGGAATGCGAAGCGCCAACGCGGGCAGCAGTGACAGCGACATGCGCAAAACCGCGAACACGAACCCCGCCAACAGCCCCATATGCAGACCGGATATGGCCAGCAGATGCGCGAGATTGCTTGCCCGCAGCGCCCTTAGAGCCTCCTGTCCGACGCCACTGCGATCTCCGGTGGTGACGGCGGCGGCAAATCCGCCAACATCTCCGGGCAGAATGTCGCGCACCCGGCGCGATGCCTCCATCCGCAGGGCGAAGATGCCCAACCCATCCTGACCCAGTTGCGCTGGTGCGACGGTCAGGACCGGATTGCGGGTATAGCCCACCGCACCGAGCCCCTGAAACCAGGCATGGCGGCGGAAATCGAAGCCACCGGGTTCGACAGGGCCTTGCGGTGGCGAAAGATGTCCGGTGGTCATGATGCGCTGGCCGGGTTTCAACGCCGCCGGCGGACCATGAAGCGATATCCGAACCCGGTCGGGACGCCGCGCCGGAGCGACGCGTTCAAGCACGACCTGGTCCAGCGTCACCCGCATCGCATCGGATGCGCTTCGGTCCAACGCCACGACCCGACCCTCGACCGCGCCGTAGTAGCGCCAGTCCAGCACCGGTGCGGCGGCCTGATGCGCGCGTAGTCCGGCCAGACCGAACCCGGTCGCCATCAGAACCACCGCCCATGCCAGCGCTGCCCAGCCCCCTGGCCAACGCAATGCCGCCGCCGCACAGATACTTCCCAATACGCCAAAAGCTGCATAAACCGGCGCATCAGGTTCGATCGGAAGCGAAAAATACCCGCCGATCCCGATCGCGAGACAGACCGGCGCCCACGGAAACAGATGCCCCCTCTGGCCGAGCAACACCATATTGCCCCAGGTCAATCCCCGCATCAGGCCGCGCATGTCCGCCCTCCGCCATCCGGCTCGCCATACATGTGCCAAGCCTACCCGATTCCTGGTTATCAAATGATTACCGGTGTCTTGCAAAACTGAGATGGAGTTCAGCGGCACTCAGAAGCCGTGACGTCGAGTGGTTTGCTTGGGCGTTCAGTCCGACGCCCTAGCCCAGTTCCATCGTTGCAATCGCCTGCCGGTTTGAACCGGTCCGAGGCGCGGGGCCGCGATACATGCGAGCGGTCGCAAAGGTCTCGTCGAAACCGAGGGCCTGTAGTGCATCGCACAGGGCGACATTTTCTGCCGGGACATCGATTATAGCGATATCGGAAGGAAACTCCGCGATGGCACCGCGCGCCAACACCAGCGCCTCCGACGTGGTGTCGGCTACGATTGGGCCGACCTTGACGCCGCTCTGACATTTGCGAACCGTGGCAAACCCTGTGCAGACACTTGCCGTTTCGAGTATCACGGTCCGACGGCTGTCGGCTGCCGAGAGCCAGCCGTTCAGGAAATTCCGCCGTGCGTACCCGTTGGCGATTTCGTCCAGGTCGATCAGACCGGGCAAATCCCGTGGCGTCGCCGCCCGTACGCGCAGATCGGATTCTGCTGTCAGCGTTCCCTCAAACCGGATGGTCGACCCGGCGCGGACAAATCCGGACTTGGCGTAGTTCGCCTGCTGATCTGCGACTCCGTCCAGCCCCACGGTTCGGTGATCTGCGTGTGCAAGCGCATGGTGCCACAGCGCGTAGCCAATCCCCTGCCCCCGAAAGTCCGGACGACACAGGTATAGCCCCAAAAAGGCCATGTCGGCAGAATGGTTAACCACCGAGATCGCGGCGACGACTTCGGCATCAACCTCGGCCACGAAGAATCCCGCAGGATCGCTGCGGTGGAAGACCTCGGCATCGCCGAGACCCGGATTCCACCCTTCCTTGGCGGCCCAGCCGAGCATGATGCCGATCTCTTCCGGTTTCGCGACACGTCGTTTCATTTGATCGACTCCCGCAATTGAGTCTTGGTGCTTGGTTTATCTGGCGCATGGGCACTACAGCATGACTCTGTTTAGACAACGTCCGGCCTTTCGCCCGCGTTTGCAGTGCGCAGAGACGCAATACTGCAAATGACGGGCTGGCCATGAGCTAAACCGTCATATCCTTTCGGATCACAATGGTTTCGCGATCCGCTTCAGGCAAGCCACAATCGGCGCCAAGGTCTCGGACGTACGCAAGAACCTCTCCGGGCCATGCTGCGAATTTCAGTTCGCGCGATACTGCCGTCACGCCAGTCTTCCGTTTCCGGACAAATGACTGTATCCGCCTTTCTGAACCGTGGCGAGCCACCGAGGCGGATGCGCGTTGCGCCCCCTGCCAATCCTGTGATCTTGCATTCCGACAAACATCCAAGAGTTGCCAAGAGGTAAACACCCGCAAATGTCCGACCCCGTAGTTACCCGTTTCGCGCCATCCCCTACTGGATTCCTGCATATCGGCGGCGCGCGCACGGCGCTGTTCAACTGGCTCTACGCCCGCGGTCGCGGTGGAAAATTCCTGTTGCGGATCGAAGACACCGACCGTGCGCGGTCCACCCCCGAAGCCACCGCCGCGATCCTGCAGGGCCTGTCCTGGCTGGGGCTTGATCATGACGGCGAGGTGATCAGCCAGTTTGAAGGGGCCGCCCGCCACGCCGACGTTGCCCACCAGCTATTGGCCGAAGGCAAGGCCTACAAGTGCTTTGCCACTCAGGACGAAATTGCCGCGTTTCGCGAAGCCGCCCGTGCCGAGGGCAAGTCGACACTCTTTCGCAGCCCGTGGCGCGACGCCGATCCCGCGACCCATCCGGATGCCCCGTATGTGATCCGCATCAAGGCCCCACAGGATGGCACGACGGTGATCCGTGACCAGGTGCAGGGTGATGTCACCATTCGCAATGATCAGCTTGACGATATGGTGCTGCTGCGCGCCGATGGCACTCCGGTCTATATGCTCGCCGTGGTTGTGGATGATCACGATATGGGCGTCACCCATGTGATCCGTGGCGATGACCATCTCAACAATGCCGCCCGCCAAATGATGATCTATGATGCGATGGGCTGGACGGTGCCGGTCTGGGCACATATTCCGCTGATCCACGGGCCGGACGGCAAGAAACTGTCCAAACGCCATGGCGCGCTCGGGGCGCAGGAATACCAGGCGATGGGGTATCCTGCCGCCGGGATGCGAAACTATCTCGCCCGGCTGGGATGGAGCCACGGTGACGACGAGTTCTTTACCGATGCGCAGGCGCTGGACTGGTTCGATCTTGACGGAATCGGCAAAAGCCCGGCCCGGTTTGACCTCAAGAAGCTAGAGAATCTCTCCGGGCAGCATATCGCGGTAAGCGAGGATGCTGCATTGCGGCGCGAAATCGAAGGATATCTGGCCGCAGCGCAGCTTGAGCCGTTGACAGCGACACAGGGTGAACATCTTGAAACTGCGATGTATTGCCTCAAGGACCGCGCACGCACATTTCCTGAACTCCTTGAAAAGGCCCATTTTGTATTGACAAATCGCCCCGTGGAGCCCGACGAGAAAGCCGCGAAGGCGCTTGGTTCAGTATCCCATGGTATACTGACAGAATTGACGCCGCAGTTGCAAACTGCTAGCTGGACCAGAGACGATCTTGAGGCGACCCTGAACAGCTTTGCCGAAGCCCAGGGTACCAAGTTCGGCAAACTGGCCGGCCCGCTTCGGGCAGCGCTGGCAGGTCGGGCGGTCACGCCTTCGGTGTTCGACATGATGCTGGTTCTGGGTCGCCAAGAAACCCTGGACCGGCTTAACGAAGCGTCCGGGTAAGTCGGGGTTCATGTCCCGGTCACACGACGCCGATACCAGCAGTGCCGTGCCCCCGCACGGCAAGCCCCCGCACGGGTCAGGCGATGCCCCGCCCGTGGACATAAGAGGAAGGGACATCCATGACTGAATCGACGAAATCCGCGACACTCACAATCGACGGCACGTCCTACGATCTGCCAATCTACTCGCCCACAGCGGGTCCCGACGTACTCGACATTCGCAAGCTTTACGCCCAGGCCGACGTCTTTACCTATGATCCCGGATTTACGTCGACCGCCAGCTGCGACAGCACCATCACATTCATCGACGGCGCCAAGGGCGAGTTGCTGCATCGCGGTTACCCGATCGACCAGCTGGCCAGCAAATCGCACTACCTCGAAGTTTGCTTCCTGCTGCTTTACGGCTACCTTCCTTCCGCCGCGGTGCTCGAAAAGTTTGAAACCACGATCACCCGCCACACGATGATCCACGAACAGATGCACTATTTCTTCCGCGGGTTCCGTCGCGATGCGCATCCGATGGCCACCATGGTGGGCGTGGTCGGAGCCATGTCGGCGTTTTATCACGACAGCACCGATATCGCAGACGAAATGCAGCGAGAAATCGCAACCCATCGGCTGATCGCAAAGATGCCGACCATCGCCGCGATGGCGTACAAATATTCCGTGGGTCAGCCTTTCGTCTATCCGCGAAACGATCTCAGCTATGCGGCGAACTTTCTCAACATGTGCTTTGCCGTTCCGGCCGAAGAGTACCACGTTGATCCCATCGTTGCCCGCGCCATGGACCGTATCTTTACCCTGCATGCGGACCACGAACAGAACGCCTCGACGTCAACTGTGCGTCTTGCCTCCTCGTCGGGCGCAAACCCGTTCGCCTGTATCGCGGCCGGTATTGCCTGCCTCTGGGGGCCGGCGCACGGCGGCGCCAACCAGGCCTGTCTTGAAATGCTCAAACAGATTGGAACGCCCGACCGCATCCCGGAGTACATCGCGCGCGCCAAGGACAAGGACGATCCGTTCCGCCTGATGGGCTTTGGCCACCGCGTCTACAAGAACTTCGATCCCCGTGCGACGGTGATGAAGCAATCCGCGGACGAGGTACTGGATCTGCTCGGTATCGAAGACAACCCGACTCTGCAGGTCGCCAAGGAACTTGAAAGACAGGCGCTTGAGGATCCGTATTTCCACGACAAGAAACTGTTCCCGAACGTCGATTTCTATTCTGGTATCATCCTCGAGGCGATCGGCTTCCCGACGTCGATGTTCACGCCGATCTTCGCCGTTTCGCGCACCGTCGGCTGGGTCAGCCAGTGGAAAGAGATGATCGCCGATCCACAGAACAAGATCGGACGCCCGCGCCAGCTCTACCTCGGAGAGACAGAGCGTGACTATGTGGATATCGAAAACCGCTGATTTTCGGAAAATCCGATGCATAAGGTCCCCGAAGACGATTTCGGGGGCCTTTTATTATGCTGGTGGGGTGGCGGTTTATCGACCTTCGAAATTTGCCGGGCGCTTTTCCATGAAGGCGAGCACCCCCTCGCGGAAATCGCGGGATTTTCCACACTGCCCCTGCAGATGCGCTTCGGTCTCGAGCTGTTCGGGCAATGTCTTGCCATAGCTGCCGCGGATTGCCTGTTTGATTGCGCCATAGGCCATGGTCGGCCCCGACGCCAACTGCGCGGCCCGCGCTTTCCAATGGGCCTCGAAACCATCATCCGCAACGGCTTCCCAGATCAGGCCCCAGTCATCCGCCTGCCGTGCGCTGATCTTGTCGGCAAACAGGGCTGCGCCCATTGCCTTGGCGAACCCCATCTGCCGCGGCATGAACCACGTACCGCCTGCATCCGGCAACAGCCCGATACGGGCAAAGGCCTGAAGGAAGTAGGCGCTCTCACTGGCAATCACGATATCCGTCGCCAGCGCGAGGTTGGCTCCGGCCCCTGCCGCCGGCCCGTTCACGGCCGCGATGGTCGGCACCGGGCAGTCATAGATTGCTTCGAGCATCGGCGCGTATTCATCGCGCAGGGTTCGTTCCAGATCGACCTGGGTCGCATCGCCGGAGTCACCCAAATCCTGCCCGGTGCAAAACGCGCGCCCTGCCCCGGTCAAGACGATCACCCGCGCGGAACCCGCCATGTCGCGCATCGCATGGTTTATCTCGGCCCGCATCTGTCCGGTCAGGGAATTCATCTTGTCCGGACGGTTGAACGTCAATACGCCCAACCCATCCGAGATTTCGACCGTGATTGTCTGATAGTCCATCGCGCCCTCGTCTGTCTGTTCGGCGGCAGACTGACGCAACCGGCCAGGCATTAAAAGAGGAACCCTGCGTTACTCGTCGAGAATTCGGCGCAACCGATCCTGTTCCTCGGAACTCAGCGAGGTCTCTTGCGTCCCTGTGGCACGTGCGCGATTGCGCAGGTATCCAACGCCGATCCCTCCCGCAAGCAACAGCATCATCGGCCCCGCCGCCCATAGCAGCCAGTTGGAGCCGCCGGTTGTCGGACGCAGCAGAACGTATTCGCCATAGCGGTCCACGATGAAAGCAATGGCGTCCTCGTCACTGTCACCAGCCACCAGGCGCTCGCGCACCAACAGCCGCAGATCGCGCGCCAGATCTGCATTGCTTTCATCAATGCTCTCGTTGCGACAGACGAGGCAGCGCAACTCCTTGCTCAGTTCCCGCGCGCGGCCTTCGAGTGCCGGATCGTCAAGCACCTCGTCCGGTTGAACGGCAAGAACCGCAGAGGCCCAGACCAGCAGCACAAGGGCAAGTCGCACGGTCATTCTGCCGGCATCCCCTGCGCCTTGAGACGTCGCGCCCCGGCTGCCACCCGGAACCGGCGATCCGACAGGCTCAGAGCGCCACCGAAGGCCATCAACAGACAGCCACCCCAAATCCAGTTGGTGAAGGGTTTGATATAGACCCGCATGGTCCAACCGCCATTGGCCTGTTTGTCACCCAGCACCACATAGACATCACGCATGAAGCGATAGTCGATCGCCGCCTCTGTGGTGGGCATCCGCGCAACAGGATACTGACGCTTCTCCGGACTCAATCGCGCCAATTCGCGCCCATCTTGTGCAAGCGATACATCACCGGTCGTGCTGAAATAGTTCGGCCCCGTTGTCTCGATCACATCGTGCAGCGTCAGCGTATACGCACCGACGTCGAACGGTTCACCCATTGTGACGACCCGGATATCTTCCTCTTCCCAAGCGGTCAGCCCGGCAATCGCAAACATCGTAACCCCCAGCCCCGCGTGGGCACAGGCCTTGCCCCAGTCTGCCCTTGGCAGCCTCAGCAACCGACCAAAGCGATCGCCACTGCGGCCGGTGCGCGACCAGAGATCGACCAACGCGCCAAACACCATCCACGCACCAAGGAACAATCCGACCGGGCCCAGGGCACTGCGTCCGGACTGCATCGCCCAGACCAGCATGCCAAGCGCCACCGCCAAGACAAAAGCGCCGCGCAAGGGCCGCATCGCGCGGCCAAGGCGACCACGCTTCCATGGCAGCATGGCCCCAATTGGCATTATCAGCCCCAACAGCACCATGAAGGGTGTGAACGCGAGGTTGAAAAACGGTGGTCCGACGCTCAGTTTGCGATCAAAGAACATCTCGGCAATCATCGGCCACATGGTGCCGGTAAATACCACGAAACAGGCCACGGCCAGGATCACGTTGTTCGCGACGAGCGCGCTTTCCCGGCTGACAACGCCAAACACGCCCTTGGCCTCGAGCGCGCCGGCACGCAGGGCAAACAATGTCAGCGCTCCACCTGTAAACACGATAAGGATCATCAGGATGAAGACCCCCCGTTCCGGGTCATTGGCAAAGGCGTGCACGCTGGTCAGCAGACCGGAACGCACGATGAACGTGCCGATGAGGGAAAAACCAAAGGCCAGGATCGCCAGCAGGATCGTCCAGCTTTTCAGGCTCTCGCGCTTTTCCACCACGATCGCGGAATGCACCAGCGCCGCCGCCAGCAACCATGGCATGAAGGACGCGTTTTCGACCGGGTCCCAGAACCAGAACCCGCCCCAGCCCAACTCGTAGTAGGCCCACCATGATCCAAGGGCGATTCCAATCGTCAGGAATATCCACGCCGCAAGTGTCCAGGGCCTCACCCAACGGCCCCATGCGGCGTCGACCCGCCCTTCGATCAGCGCAGCCACCGCAAAGGAAAATGCCATGCTCAGCCCGACATATCCCAAATAGAGGAACGGCGGATGAAACGCCAATCCCGGGTCCTGCAGCAGCGGGTTCAAGTCCTGCCCGTCAAACGGTGGCACCGCCAAACGCAGGAACGGATTCGATGTGAAGAGAATGAAGGCAAAGAAGGCCACCGCGATCGCCGCCTGCACGCTGAGCACCCGCGCCTTGAGCGACGGCGGCAACCCGCCGCCAAACCAAGCTGCCATCGCGCCGAACAAGGTGACGATCAGCACCCAGAGCAGCATCGACCCCTCGTGATTCCCCCAGGTTCCGCTGATCTTGTAGAGCATCGGCTTTGCCGAATGGCTGTTTTCGACAACCAGTTTCAGGCTGAAATCCGACGTCACGAAGGCCCAGGTCAGCGCGCAAAAGGAAAACGCTGTCAGGATGAACTGTACCGTCGCGGCGGGCTCTGCCACCGCCATCCAGCCTGGCCAACGATTGTGGGCCCCGACAAGGGGCACCACCATCTGAACGACAGCAACCATGAAGGCGAGGATCAGGGCGAAATGGCCAAGCTCTGTAATCATGCAACGGGTATAGGCCGCTGCCGCCGGGGGGCCAATGCTTTTCGACGGCCTGCCCCGATCACATTGTCGCAAGCATCACGCGAGGCGACGTGCCTTCCATGCATCCAGCGCCGGATTGGCCTCTGGGTTCAGCACTGCCACGCTCAATGTCGCATCCGGTCCCGGATCGGCGGCGCCGGGGCTGTCGGCCCGCATTTGTTCCAGCTTGCCGATATTCTCCATCACCTGCGGCACCCGCGACATCGTCGTCGCGACCTCGCGCTGGAAATGCTGCGCTTTCATCTGATGACGTGCGCCGAAATAGAACGATACAACAACGCCCAGTAACCACCACAGCGGTTCCGGCACCAGCGCGATCCCCTGCATCCGCGCCGCGAACCACAAGGGGTCGATCATCGCGGTGACAAAGAGGCCAAGCGTCCCGAGCGCCAGCGCGGGGCGCGGCAGCCGGTTAAGCCCGTCCATGAACCGGTCAAACAGCCCGGCGCGCGGGACCTCGAACTCGGCACCAAATTGCTGCATCGCCTGTCCTTGTACAGACGCCGCTCTTTTTGCCCCGGCCTCGGCATTCTCGGTGAACACCTCCGCCGTCTCGCGGATCACGTTGCGCCCGCTACCAAACATCAAACTCAGAAATCCCTGGATCAGCCCCATGCCGCCACCCTCTGTTGAAACTGCGCCTGCGTGAGATGGAATTTGGGGGAAAGGAACTCTTCGGCGCGTTTGATCCAGCCCCCCTTCCCTCCAGCGCGCGTGCGCGCGTATTTGCGGCTCGCCACCCGCCCGTCGGCAATCCGGAAATAATAGTTGCGCCGCGCCACACCATAGGCATCGCGCAACGACATCGCATCCGGCGCCGCTGCGTCCCGCACTGCCGTCAACGTCTGTGGTCCGATCGCGCCGTCAACGGCCACGGCATACCCCATATCCCGCAACATCCGCTGCAGGATCTTCACCGCGTTTCCGCCTGCATTCACGTACATGTCAAACAGGCTAGCCTGTAACGCGGCTGGCATCTCGGCGATCCGGGGGCGCACAAAATAATGGGTGATGAAGATATCCACGGCCTGCGTCTGGCTCAGCGCCATAACATCGGCAACGCCGACCGCGCCATCACCGGTCAGGTCCAGCCCCAGCCGGCGCATCGTATGAATGGTCACACCGTATTTGGTCGCCCCACCCGGATCATCCGGATCATTCACATATCCGCCTTCACGGGCCACGATCTCTTCGGCGATCTGACGTACATTCTGCATGGATTTCTCCCGAACCAACACCGGAAAATCTCCACAAGAATGGTTAACGCCTGCCAATCACAGCGCACGCACCGGTTAACGAGGACCCAAGACCTGATCCGTCCGGCAAGGAAAGTTCAGCGCTTTCAGCTGTCGTTGGGGTCCTGATACACACCCTGCTCTTTCAATGCGTCTACGACCTCTTTGGGCATGTAGGTTTCGTCGTGTTTTGCAAGAATTTCAGTCGCTTCAAATACACCGTTAACGTAATGTCCGGTGCCGACCATACCTTGGTTCTCGGCAAAAAGGTCCGGCAGAACGCCAGAAAACGTGACCGGCACCGAGGCACCGCCATCGGTCACCGAAAACCGGATCACTTCGCCCTGGCCGCGCTCAAGCGTGCCTTCCTCGACCAATCCACCAATGCGAAACACCTCGTTTGGAGCCGGCGGTTCTGCCAGAATCTGACTCGGGGCCCGGAAAAAGTTGATCCCGTCCCGCATTCCGTACCCGATCAGTGCGGTTGCCAACATCAGGGACACCGCCGCCAAGACGATGACCTGCATGCGACGTCGCTTTTTCAGGTTTCGCATCTCTTGCCCTCCTGTTCACGCATCATCAGCGACACCCGTGCGCTCTGCGCGCGAATTCACCCTATGGAAACAGCGGAGCCATCATAAGCCCCAGAGTCTCTTCCTCACCTAACATCAGGTTAGCGTTTTGCAATGCCTGCCCGCTGCTGCCCTTGGTCAGGTTGTCGAGCGCTGCGATCACAATCGCCCGCCCTTCGATCCGATCCGCCGAAACGCCGATATGTACAAAGTTCGAGCCGCGTACATCATGGGTGCTCGGCGCTTGCCCGAACGGCAGGACTTCGACAAAGGGTTCACCACCATATGCCTCCGCAAGGGTCTCGTTGATCACCTGCGCATCGCCCTTCACATAGACCGTCGCGAGAATCCCCCGGTTTGCCGGAATCAGGTGCGGCGTGAACTGCACCCGCACAGGTCGCCCGGCCAAGGCACTGAATTCCTGATCAAACTCCCCTAAATGCCGGTGCGTCCCACCAACGGCATAGGCGTTGTAGCCTTCGCTCAACTCTGCATGCAGCAGGTTTTCCTTCAGGCTGCGCCCGGCACCGGACACCGCGCATTTCAGGTCAAGGATGATGTCGTCCAGATCGATCACCCCCGCCGAAATCAGCGGCCGCAGCGCAAACTGCCCGGTCGCGGCGTTGCATCCGGTCCCGGCCACCAGCCGTGCAGCGCGGATCTCGTCACGATAGAACTCGCTCAGTCCGTAAACCGCCTCGTCCTGCTGCGCCAGGGCCGCATGGGGATTGCCGTACCATTTCTGATAGTCTGCCGGATCGCGCAGCCGGAAATCGGCTGAAAGATCGACAATTTTCAAGCCGCCTGGCAGATCACGGATGACCTCCTGGCTCGTCTTGTGCGGCAACGCGCAGAAACACAGGTCGACCCCAGAAAAATCAATCTCGTCGATCTTGCAGAGCGTCGGCAGAGTCATGTGGCGCAGATGCGGAAATACCTCGGCCATTTTCATACCGGCCTTGCGTTCACCGGACAGGGCGACAATGTCCATGTTCGGATGTCCGGCGATCAACCGGACGAGTTCGGCACCTGTGTATCCGCTGGCACCAAGAATTGCGATTTTGTGGGTCATGTCAGACTTCGTTCATTTATTGTGAATTGAGCTGTGCCAGCGGTCTCAGAACCATGGCAGGCCTAGCGGATGTATCCAGCGCGCGCCTTGACCAAGATCAGGCCGCGGCAAATGTAATCTGTCGTCGCATGAATTGCGTTGCGCGGTCGCTCACACGGCGGGCGTCACCGCTGGTCAGATAGCCGCTCGCCCCGGTGCCCAGCATATCGGGATGCCGCTCAAGATAATCCGCGAGACTCTCGGCGACCAGCGTACCCTGGCTGAACACCTGCACGTCTGGTCCGAGGGCATCCTGGAATGCCTGTTGCATCAACGGATAATGTGTACAGCCCAGGATAGCCGCCTGCGGATGCGGCATCTTGCGCTTCAGGGCATCCACATGGCTGCGCACGAGGGCTTCGGCAAGGATCATGTCGCCATCCTCGATGGCATCCACGACACCGCCGCACGCCTGCGCCTCGACATCGACACCGATCGCCCGAAACGCCAGTTCCCGCTGAAACGCCCGACTGGCCACGGTTGCAGGCGTCGCAAACAGCGCGACATGCTTGACCGCGACCTCACGGGGCGGAGAGTTGTCACCCCATTGCCGTTCGGTCAAAGCCTCGATCAACGGCACAAAAACACCCAGAACCCGCTTGCCCTTGGGCAATCCGCCTTCCTGCATCCGCCGCAGTGCGGCGGCACTGGCGGTATTGCAGGCGAGAATCACCAGGTCGCAGCCCGCATCCCACAAGCGCTCGACCGCCCTGGTCGTCAGATCATAAACGTCATCTGCATCCCGCACTCCATAGGGCGCGTTGGCACTATCGCCAAGATACAGAAAATCCACGTCCGGCAGACGCTTTTGCGCCGCTGCGAGAACGGTCAGCCCGCCGAGTCCGGAATCGAAAATACCTACTGCCATCTTGCTCAAGCGCGATGCTTGTCCTCAAACTCACAGCCGCAGTCATAAGACCTTAATGGCTTTGGAGACAGCCCATAAGTCGATTTTCAAAGAAAATCCATCATCCCTTTTGAGACTGCGGCAACTGGACGTCGCATATTGCGAACCGGACCAGGCCCGACAAGCGGCCGAGTCCCGTCCAACACCGCACCAGGTCCCTATTCCGCGGCACGTGACATCTCGGGTCCACCACGCTGGAAATCCGCCAGCAGTTCCTCACGCCGTTTTGCCGCCTTGGCTTCACTCGCCGCCTTGACGGGACCGAACCCGCGTATATCCAAAGGCAACCTCGCCAGAGCCACGGCGATGTCTTGTGTCTGTGGAGTCACCTTGGACAGAACCACTTTCATGTCCGCCTCATATTGTCGGATCAGCGCGCGCTCCATCTTGCGCTCTGCACTGTATCCGAACAGATCGAGCGGCGTGCCCCGCAGGACCTTGAGGAATCGCATGACCTTGAGCGGCGTCTTCATCCATTCGCCAAAGGCACGTTTTTTCGGCCGGCCATCCGTCCCGGTTCCGCCCAGCATCGGCGGCGCCAGGTGGAACGTCATCTTGAAATCGCCATCGAACTCGGCTGCAGCCTTCTCCTGACTGCCCAGCAGCAGGCGCGCGACCTCGTATTCGTCCTTGTAGGCCAACAACTTGTGATAGCCATTGGCAACGGCTTCCTTCAGCTCTGAGTTCTCGACCCCATCCACAAGCTTGCGATATCGCTTGGCCAGCCGCTTGTTCTGGTACTGCGCCAGATGGTCGGCCCGATAGGCGATCTTGTCGTTCAGGGTCTTCGGCAGTTTGACCACCTTGGGCTTTGACAGCGCAGCCGCCTCTTCCGGATAGAGCACCGCCCAGCGACCGATTTCAAACGCCCGCAGATTTCGGTCGATCGCCGCGCCGTTCAACTGGATCGCCCCGGTCATCGCTTCATAGCTCACCGGAATCAGCCCGCGCTGCCAGGCACCACCAAACACCATCATGTTGGAAAAGATCGAATCCCCCAACGTCGCGCGGGCCAGATCGGACGCATCAAACAGATCGAGCCGGTCCTTGATCCGTGCCTGCAGGGCCAGTTCCAGCCTGTCGGACGGAAGCGCGAATTCGGTATTGCGGGTAAAATCACCAGTGATGATTTCATGGTTGTTGACAACCGCACCGGTCTGTCCCGTCTTGGTCAGGCCAAGCGTCTTGGAACCGGCGCTGACCACCAGATCACCACCGATCAGGGCGTGAGCCTCTCCCGTGGCGACGCGGATGGCACTGATATCCTCGGGTGTGTTGGCAACCCGGCAATGGATATGCACCGCACCGCCTTTTTGGGCCAACCCGGCCATTTCCATCATGCCGGCTCCCTTGCCGTCAATCTGTGCGGCCTGCGCCAACAACGCACCGATGGTGACCACACCCGTGCCCCCGACGCCCGTGATGACCACGTTGTGTGTGCCGTTGATCGCCGGCAGGTCCGGTTGCGGCAGATCGGGAAGCGTCAACTCTGTGGTCGCCTCCTTCCTTACCTTCGCCCCTTCCAGCGTCACAAAAGACGGGCAGAACCCCTTGAGACAGGAAAAGTCCTTGTTGCAACTGGATTGATCAATCGCCCGCTTGCGTCCCAGTTCGGTTTCGACCGGCACGATCGACACACAGTTGGACTGTATCCCGCAATCACCACAGCCTTCACAGATATCGGTGTTGATAAAGACGCGCTTGTCGGGGTCGGGAAACAGCCCGCGTTTGCGGCGACGGCGCTTTTCGGCGGCGCAGGTTTGGATGTAAATGATGGCGCTGACGCCTTCGATCTCGCGGAATTCGCGTTGCACCGCGTCCAGTTCGGCCCGTTCGTGCCATTCCAACCCCTTTGGAAAGGCATCGCGCGCCGGTTCTTCCTTTTCGTCATAGACCACCGCGACCCGTTCGATGCCGATCGCCTTCAGTTCGCGTGCGATCCTCTGCGCATCCAGATCGCCTTCGTTATGCTGCCCGCCGGTCATCGCAACGGCGTCGTTGTAGAGGATCTTGTAGGTGATGTTGGTCTTTGCGGCCTTTGCAGCGCGGATCGCCTGAATGCCAGAATGGTTGTAGGTGCCATCGCCCAGGTTCTGGAAGACATGTTTGGTCTTGGAAAACGGCGCTTCCCCGATCCAGTTGGCCCCTTCGCCCCCCATATGCGTATAGCCGATGGTCGATCGATCCATCCACTGCGCCATGTAGTGGCACCCGATTCCGGCATAGGCACGGCTGCCATCGGGCAGCGTTGTCGAACTGTTATGCGGGCAGCCCGAGCAGAAATAGGGCAGACGCGCGGCGATCTCTTCCGCATTGTCATTGCGCCGTGCATCATTCAGCGCCGACATCCCGGCCCGGATTCCGTCGGTCTCGCGACCTTCTTCGATCAGGATTTCGCCTAGCTTTTCGGCGATCATGATCGGGTCCAGTGCGCCGCGCGTCGGGAACAATTCCATCCGACGCCCGTGCTCCCAGCTATCACCCTTGTGCCAGCCATAGACACGCCGGCCACCGCGATCATCAAAGATCGCTTCCTTGACCTGCACCTCGATCAGCTTGCGCTTTTCCTCGATGACAACGATCAGGTCCAGCCCGTCGGCCCATTCATGAAAGCTGTCCATGTCCAGCGGGAAGGTCTGGCCGATCTTGTAGGTGGTGACGCCCAGACGCCCGGCTTCGTTTTCATCGATGTTCAAGAGCGACATCGCATGCACGAGATCGAGCCAGTTCTTGCCTGCCGCGACGAAACCGATCTTTGCCCCGGGCTTGCCCCAGACACGCCTGTCGATGCGGTTGGCGCGGGCAAATGCCTCTGCGGCAAAGCGCTTGTGATCGATGACCCGCGATTCTTGTGCGGTGGGGGTATCGACGAGGCGAATGTTCAGCCCACCCTCGGGCAGGTCGAAGTCCGGCGTGACAAGTTGCATCCGCATCGGATCGCCATCGACCACCGACGTGACTTCGATAGTGTCCTTCATGGTCTTCAGACCGACCCACAGACCGGCAAAGCGCGACAAGGCATAGCCATAGATGCCGTAGTCGAGAATTTCCTGCACGCCAGCCGGGCTGACCACAGGCATATAGGCATCCACCAGTGCCCATTCGCTCTGGTGCAGGACCGTGCTGGATTCACCGGTATGGTCGTCGCCCATCGCCATCAGCACCCCGCCCATCGGGCTGGTCCCAGCCATGTTGGCGTGCTTCATCACGTCGCCGGATCGGTCCACGCCCGGCCCTTTGCCGTACCAGAGACCAAAAACGCCATCGAACTTTCCGTCGCCGCGCAATTCTGCCTGCTGGCTGCCCCACAAAGCGGTCGCCGCCAGGTCTTCGTTCAACCCCAACTGAAACGTGATGTCATGTTCCGCCAACGGTTTGGCCGCGCGCTGCATCTGCAGATCCACGGCACCCAGAGGCGACCCCCGATAGCCCGTCACCAGCCCGGCTGTATTGAGACCCGCGGCCTTGTCCCGTGCCCGTTGCATGAGCATCAACCGCACCAGAGCCTGCGTTCCATTGAGCATGATCGGGCTCTTGCTCAGATCGAAACGATCATTCAACGAGATTTTCTGCGTGCTCATGTTGGCCTCCCCGCTTTACATGATTGTGCCTGCTTTGGGTCGATAATAGGTCATAAATTCTGACCTGTATAGTCAAAAAACACGATTGCCGCGACGTTCCGACTGTTGCATGGAGGTCATACCGGCCCGTCTAATAGAACATCACCCATCACGAAGGCACCTCGCATGGATTGGGACAAGCTCAGAATTTTTCACGCCGTCGCGGATGCCGGTAGCCTGACCCATGCGGGAGACCGCTTGAATCTCTCGCAATCGGCCGTCAGCCGCCAGATTCGTGCGCTCGAAGACAGCCTCGGCGCAACTCTGTTCCACCGGCACGCACGCGGGTTGATCCTGACTGAACAGGGCGAGTTGCTGTTTGATGCGACCAACTCCATGTCCAAGCGGCTCGAAACCGCAGCCGCCCGCATCAAGGACAGCGAAGAAGAAGTCTTTGGAGAGCTGCGGGTCACGACAACCTTTGGTTTTGGACTTCTCTGGCTCGCGCCGCGCTTGCCCAAGCTCTATGAAAAGTATCCGGAGCTCAAGGTTGATCTGATCCTTGATGAGCGTGTCCTTGACCTGCCCATGCGCGAGGCCGACGTGGCCATCCGCATGAAAGAGCCGAGCCAGGCAGATCTGATCCGCAAGCGCCTGATGTCGGTGCAGATGCTCATGTATGCCTCGCGCGAGTATCTCGATCAGAATGGCACGCCTGACAGTGCTGAAGATATCAGCGATCACCGGCTGATCTGTCAGAGCACGGATGCCGCACAGGTCATGGCAGGCGCGAGTCTCGTTCAAACCGTGATGGCCTACAATCCAAGATCCACGTTGACGATCAACAACTATTTCGGCGTGCTGCAAGGCGTCCTGCACAATCTCGGGATCGGTGTCTTGCCCGACTACGTGACCCACGACTTTCCCCAACTGGTACGGGTTCTCCCAGAGATTGAGTCGGCGGATGTGCCGGTCTTTCTCGCCTATCCCGAGGAATTGCGCCAATCACAACGGATTGCGGCATTTCGTGACTTTGTTCAGGAAGAGATCATTACCTACCGCAAGCATTTGAGATCTCTTGAAAAAGCCTGAGCCATGCAAGTGGCGCATAACGGCATTGCTGCGACTGCGGCGATATGGGCCTTGATCGAACGGAAAGCGATGCCTTATTGAACTCATGAAGCGATTGGTGCCTAACAGCTCATCGCTTCATACCTCCCTGTTGGACTTTGGCCGAGCTTAATGCTCGGCCTCTTTTTTTCTGCCATGCATCCAATGCTTTGGGGCGGGTGTTAAGCGGTCTGAAAAGAAATTCTCAATCTTGTTGAATTTTTGGTGATTCCCGGCCAATGAGGACGGCAACACATAGGTTTCTGCGTCTGGGAGTTCGAGCATGGGTCTTTTTTCGCGCGTTTGCGCAGCATTGATCGCCCTCATTGTTTTCCACACGATGGCGACAGGCGCGCAAAGCCAGGCACTGGCGGCCATCAACGGCGGATCAGGCAGCAGCGAAGAGACCACCTCCACCGACCTGCCCGAACCGCTGTCTCAGGACGCTGTCCGCGAAATGGTCGCTCGCATGTCCGATGACCAGGTTCGCGACATGTTGCTGGACCGGTTGGATGCTGTCGCTGCGGCAGAGTCCCAAACCGGCACACCTGCCGGCACCGGCGTCTTTTCACAGCTCAATACCCTCTGGGTCGCGTTCTATTCAAACCCGCTGGATGCGATCGTAAAGCTGCCCACGCTGGTCCAGAAACAAGGCGAGGCCATTGGCGGTTTCGTACGGGAATTTGGCGGTGCCTCTGGCGTCTTCAAGATGCTGGGGCTGACGGCAATCGCCTTGGCCGTCGGATTTGGCGTGGAGTTTCTGGCACAGCGGCTGACCAAAAGATGGCAGCGAAGCCTGCCGCCCTCAGACTCCGCGACCCTGCGGGAGTCGTTGAGTTTCCTGTTCCGGCGTTTCATGCGCGAGATTTTTGGTCTGATCATCTTCTATTTCACGATCCGCATGGTTGGCCGCGCCCTTCTGGATACACAACAGCTGATTTTCGTAGCGCCGATGGTCACCTACCTTATCTGGTGGCCCCGGCTTGGTGCTGCGGTCTCTCGTTTTGTGCTCGCCCCCAAAAAGCCCAGCCTGCGCCTGGTAAGCCTTGATGACCATTGGGCGGCGTTTTTGCACAAAAACCTGGTGGGTCTGATCCTGCTCTCGGGGTTCACTATTTTCGCAGTTGGCTTCAACATGAACGCCGGCCATTCACTTGCCGAAACGCGGATAGGGTTCTGGCTCGATTCAGCGGTCTACCTCTATATCATCTTCATCGCCTGGAGTGCCCGCGACGGACTTGTCGAACTGATGCGCGGCTCCGACCCCGATCGTACGGAATATGACGAATTGGTTGCCCGTTGTTATCCCTACTATGTGATTGCTGTCGCTGCGGGCATGTGGGTTCTGGTCACGATTCTTGCCGGATTGGGCAATGTCGAGCTGCTCCTGAAAGGCGCGCACTACACAACCATGTTCTGGCTCATCATTGCGCCCACATTGGATATGCTCGTCCGGGGACTGGTCCGCCACCTTGTGCCGCCGATGATTGGTCAGGGACCACTTGCCGAAAAGGCATACCGTTCAACCAAGCGCAGCTACATCCGCATCGGTCGCGTGCTCATCGCGGGGATCGTCCTTGTGCTGATTGCCAACTCCTGGGACATGAACATCGCTGACTTTACGTCTCAGCGACAGGGATTTGGCTCGCGATTGATCGAATTCCTGATGACCCTTGCCGTCGGCTACATCGTCTTTGAAGTGGTCTCACTCTGGATCAATCGCAAGCTGGCCAAGGAACAGACCAGTTCGGATCCCGTCAGCGAAGACGTCGCGGTCGGCGAAGGCGGCGGCGCTGGCGGCTCGCGACTGGCCACTGTCCTGCCTTTGCTTCGGCTGAGTGCGCTTACGGGTATCGTCATCATCTTCACGCTACTGGCCGTGGGAACGCTTGGCATCGACATCACGCCGCTCCTCGCCGGGGCCGGCATACTGGGTCTTGCCATCGGTTTTGGCGCTCAGAAGCTGGTGACGGATATCGTTTCCGGAGTGTTCTTCTTGATCGACGATGCATTTCGGGTTGGTGAATACGTTGACGTTGGCGGCACGATGGGCACCGTCGAAAAGATCTCTATCCGCTCGATGCAACTGCGCCACCACCGGGGCAACGTGCACACCATTCCCTATGGAAGCGTCGAAAAGGTCACCAACTTCAGCCGCGATTGGGTGATCATGAAACTGATGTTCACCGTCCCCTTCGACACCGACCCCAACAAGGTCAAGAAGATCTTCAAGAAGATCGGCGCCGAGATGCTTGCGGATCCGTTGTTCGAAAACGACTTTCTCGAACCGTTCAAGAGTCAGGGCGTTCTGCAGTTCGATGACGTCGGCATTGTCATGCGCGGCAAGTTCATGGCCAAACCCGGAACGCAGTTCACGATCCGCAAGGAAATCTACAACCGGGTCCGCAAGGAGTTCGCAGACAACGGCATCGAGTTTGCCCGCCGCGAGGTGCGCGTGGCAATTCCCGGCTTGGATCATGATGACGAACTGACCGACGTTGAGAAACAGGCGATTGCCGCAGGCGCAGGTGGCGCGGTTCAGGCGCAGGTTGAGCAGCAGAGCGAGAAAAAGTAGCAAACGTAAATGCAGTGGCGCAAGATTTTGGGGCCACGCCCTGCGCTCTTGCGCAGTGCTACCGTCCATCCGACGATAGCGCGCAACACCCGAGACCCATTTCTGTTCACGCGGGTCATGGTCTTCGCCAGACCAATTTCATTTCCAAGCTGCGCCGGGCTATCGAATGCGATTGGAGCCGTGGAACACGCACTCCGGCTGCACAAGATTGGAACAGGGCTTTTCCCCGGACGCCGCTTGCACTAACAACACCGCAATCACGACACCCTGGGGAAAGACCGGATGCAAGAGCCAGCCATCACGCCTGAGTTGATTGAAAACCACGGGCTGAAACCCGATGAATACACAGAAATCCTGCGCATTCTTGACCGCGAGCCGACGTTCACGGAACTGGGTATCTTTTCAGCAATGTGGAACGAACATTGCTCCTACAAATCCTCCAAGAAATGGCTTCGGACCCTGCCCACCTCCGGCCCGCAGGTCATCTGCGGCCCCGGCGAAAACGCGGGTATCGTGGATATCGGCGACGGCCAGGCAGTGGTCTTCAAGATGGAAAGCCACAACCACCCCTCCTATATCGAACCCTACCAGGGCGCGGCCACCGGCGTTGGCGGTATCCTGCGCGATGTGTTCACCATGGGCGCGCGCCCGATCGCGGCCATGAATTCGCTCAGCTTTGGCGAAACCAGCCATCGCAAGACCAGACAACTGGTCAACGGTGTCGTTGAAGGTGTCGGGGGCTACGGCAATTGTTTCGGTGTGCCGACGGTCGGAGGCGAAGTTCGGTTTCATGCGGCCTATAACGGCAATTGCCTTGTGAATGCCTTTGCCGCGGGTCTCGCCGACAGCGACAAGATTTTCTATTCGGCGGCCAGCGGGGTCGGCCGCCCGGTCGTCTATCTCGGCGCCAAGACAGGCCGGGACGGCGTCGGCGGAGCGACCATGGCGAGCGCCGAATTTGACGACACCATCGAAGAAAAACGCCCCACGGTTCAGGTCGGCGATCCGTTTACCGAAAAGCGCCTGATGGAAGCGACGCTGGAGTTGATGCAGACAGGTGCCGTGATTTCCATTCAGGATATGGGCGCAGCCGGTCTCACTTGCTCGGCGGTCGAAATGGGCGACAAGGGCGGGCTTGGCGTGCGGCTGAATCTGAACGCAGTCCCTCAGCGCGAAGAATACATGTCGGCCTACGAAATGATGCTGTCGGAGTCCCAGGAACGGATGCTGATGGTTCTCAACCCCGAACTTGAGGCCGAAGCCCGTGCCGTATTCGCAAAATGGGATCTCGATTTTGCCATTGTCGGCGAAACCATCGCCGAGGATCGCTTTATCGTGGAACACAACGGCAAGGTCATGGCCGATCTGCCGCTGGCCACCCTGTCTGGCTCGGCTCCGGAGTATGATCGCCCTTGGGTCCCGACACCACCGGCCGACCCCTTGGCCGATGTGCCGGGCATTGACCCGATCGACGGACTGCGGGCGCTGATCAGTTCGCCGAACTACGCCGCCAAGCAATGGGTCTACGAACAGTACGACACCATGGTCATGGCCGATACCGCCCGCACGCCCGGTCTGGGCGCCGGCATCGTACGCGTGCATGGCACCGACAAGGCGTTGGCCTTCACCAGCGACGTCACTCCGCGCTACGTGCGGGCCAACCCGGAAGAAGGCGGCAAGCAAGCTGTTGCCGAAGCCTGGCGCAACCTGTGTGCTGTTGGGGCGAAGCCGCTGGCGACGACAGACAACCTCAACTTTGGCAACCCGGAAAAACCGGAAATCATGGGCCAGTTCGTCGGCGCGATCAAAGGCATCGGGGCCGCCTGCGCCGCCCTTGATATGCCCATCGTTTCAGGCAACGTATCGCTCTACAATGAAACCGACGGCACCGGCATTCTGCCCACGCCGACCATCGGGGCCGTGGGGCTTCTGGCACATACCGACGA
Source organism: Sedimentitalea todarodis (assembly GCF_032595355.1). Taxonomy (NCBI): domain Bacteria; kingdom Pseudomonadati; phylum Pseudomonadota; class Alphaproteobacteria; order Rhodobacterales; family Paracoccaceae; genus Sedimentitalea; species Sedimentitalea todarodis. The sequence continues at coordinate 82,998 of NZ_JASMWN010000004.1, forward strand.
CATCATCGGATGCGATGTGCGCGATGGCCACGTTGCCTTGCTGGTTGGCGATACTGTGGGCCATCTGGGCCAATCCGCGCTGCTCGCCGAGGTTTTCAGCCGTGAGGAAGGAGACGCACCGCCGGTAGATCTGGACGCCGAAAAGCGCAACGGTGACTTCATCCGCAACAATCGTACCCTGATCACCGCCTGTACCGACCTCTCCGATGGCGGTCTGGCGTTGGCCGCCTTTGAACTGGCCGAACGCACAGGTGTGGGCATCCACCTTGACGCCCTGTCGACCGAGTATCTCTTTGGTGAGGATCAGGCCCGTTATCTGATCGCCTGCAATTTCGACCAGGCCGAAGCGCTGATGACCGCTGCCGGTCAGGCCGGTGTCACGATAGCTTCGGTTGGGCGGTTCACGGGCGAGATCGTTCAGATCGGCTCTGCCTCTGCGCCGCTGTCCGACCTGGCCCAAACCTACCGCAGCGCGTTTCGGGATTCCCTTGGCTAGGGGATGACGCAACAGCGCTATCTCTATACAGGCGATTGCAAGACATGGTCGACCGCAATCCAAACCATGCTTGAAGGCAAGCGATACCGGATGCCGGGCATAAAACTAATGTATCCCAAGCCGGTCCAGCACGGCATGCTGGCGCACGCGCTAACGACACGCAAACATCTGAAGGACAAACGCTGGGGGCGCAATCGCCAGAAGCCTTGCCAACCCGGATTGGGACGTGGCGGTGATCTCGACAGAACTGTTCGAGTTTTCTTCCCCCGACGCATTGCTGCCGCGATCAAGCAGCATCTCCCGGATTACGCCGAAACCATTCGCGCCATCGCCTATATCCGCCCCCATGTCGGGCGTTTCCTGTCGCAATTCGCAGAGAACCTGAAGAACGGCCAGGCCACCGGCGAGATGCAGGAGTTTGCGCGTGAGTCCTTTCCTGCGCGACGCTGATGTGCGCCATGATTTTCTGGCACGGATTCTCGGCGATCGCCCCTTCGAGATTCACGAAGAGTCCGAGTCCAACGCATCGCTCTGCCTCGCCGACCTCGCATTGATGCGGATGCTGCAACGACGCCTTGCTGCCAGGCTGGGCGCGGACCATCCGTCCTGTGTGCCGTTTGGCAAACAGTTCGAACCCTTCTGCTGGAGGCACCGTCGAAGCGATCCTCGGAAAAGCGGCGCTCGTTAGGAAAACTCTATGACAGGATGGCGGTGCGGTATCACGACGATGCGCGCCGGATGGATGAACACTGGTTTCAGGGGCCTTGTTTTGTTCCCGCACTGGATGCTGCCGCCAATGACACGGTTGCCACGGCTCAGGACCTGAATGTCGAAACGCATTTTGCCCCCGAGACCTTGCGGCTGATGACCTGTTGGGCCGATCTCATCCTGGGACAAATGGGCGAGGATCCGGCAGGTCTTGGAGAACGGATACACCCGCAAGTCTTACGCCGCTCCCCGGTTTGCCTGCAAGACCCGATGACAGGCACAAAACGAAACGGGCGCATCCAGATGACCTCTGCGCCAAAATGCAATGAACCGATCCCTTGCGCCCTGAGCAGCATCGCCCTACATCTGTGTTGAACCAGCAGGAGCAACGCACCACATGGCAATGCAGGCCCATGAAATTGAAGAACTGATCCGCGCCAGCTTTCCGAATGCAACGATCTCGATCACCGATCTGGCCGGCGACGGAAACCATTATGCCGCCGAAGTCATCGACGAGAGCTTTCGCGGCCAGAACCGGGTGCAACAACAGCGCGCGGTCTATGCCGCGCTAAAAGGCAAGATGGATGGCGCCAGCGGAGAGCTCCACGCGCTGGCATTGACCACCAAGGCACCTGCATGACCGACGATGGCTCCGGTGAAAGCACTGGATGCCCGAGATCAGACAACAGACCTAGCGTCAGCCCGACCGGGGTAACGCGCGACACGAGGATAGCGAGATGAGCGATACAGCCACCAAGATCAAGGATACCGTCACCAGCAATGACGTAGTGCTTTTCATGAAAGGCACCAAGGAAATGCCGCAATGTGGGTTTTCCTCCCGTGTTGCCGGTGTGCTGAACTATATGGGTATTGAATTTGCCGACGTGAACGTTCTTGCCGATGAAACGATGCGCCAGGGGATCAAGGATTATTCCGACTGGCCGACCGTTCCGCAACTCTATGTCAAAGGTGAATTCGTCGGCGGATGTGACATCGTCACCGAGATGACCTTGTCCGGTGAACTCGACACTTTGCTTGAAGACAAGGGCGTTACCTATGACAAGGACGCCGCCAATAAAATCCGCGAAGCCAACGGCTGATGAACCCGATCAGAGTCTGGCAATGCCGCCCCATTTTGGGGCGGTTTTTACGTTCTGGTACAGGGTTTCATGTACAGGCTATCATGCAGGGCGCCTGAAGTCTCAAGACTGCCGGAAGCGCCATCCGGTCATTGATCAACAACCGCACAATCGCGCAGGATCCACACTTCCTCGGCGGTATGATCCGCGGCCATATGCATCACGAACGCCTCGTCGCCCTTGGTGTAGAGGCGATAGCTGTCCTGCTCGTCAAATGCGACATACCGCACGCCTGACGCCGAGTGCAACGCACGTAGCGCGACCTGTTTGCCTTCAACCTGCATGACCGCCAGAGCAGGCCCATCTGACGGATTGATGAAGGTCACCGGAACCATCACGTTCCGCTCGCACAGATACGACAGGCTCGTTACGTCCGGACCATCCTGTGCGGACACGGCGATTGGCAAGATCATCAAGAGACAGCTGACAACAAGCGCCCTCATTTTTGGGCCTTTTCCTCGATCTCGCTTGCCAGCGCTTCTGCTTGTGCAGCCAGTTCCGCCAACATATCGGTCACGGCTTGCGGCACCACCGGTACCTCCACCCGTTCTGGGGCGGGTTTTGGCGCATCGCGCAGCTGTTCCAACTCTGCCTGGCGCTCCGCGAGTGCCGACTCAAGATCCCTGATCCGATCTTCGGAGGCCGCGGTTTTGTCGGCAAGCAGGAGACCGGCCATCAGCAGCATCCGCGCCTCGGGCATCCGGCCGACCTGATCCGACAACACCTGTGCCTCGTCGTCCAGCATCTTGGCGGCGGAATGCAGAAAGCTCTCTTCCCCCTCCTGGCACGCAACATTGAATGGGCGACCGCCTATGCGAATAGTGACTTCAGGCATTACAGGTCCTCCCCTTCGGGCAATCCGTTTGCATCGGCCAGGAGCGGCTTGAGTTTGGCCAGAACCACGCCGACCTCCGCAACCTCGGTTGCGCGTGTAGCGCGCAGCGCTTCCAGCTCCGCCAGCATCGCCTTGTTGATCAGGCGCGGTTTCCCGACCCCGTTTTCATTGGCCGTACGCAAGGCCGCATTGCTGCTGCGCAATTGCTCGTTGGCTTCGCGCAGCCGCTGCAAATCCATGTCCAACTGTCCCAGGGCCTGATCGAATGTGGTCAACTCGGCCTTGAGCGCGTCTATCTCCGCCGATTTGTCCAGATCTGCCTTGAGTGCGGCGATCTCGTCATCATGTTCGGCCCGCAGCGCGCGGAGCCTGTCTTCGAGATGCGCGCTCGCGCGCCGTTCCTCCTCCAGGGCAGCGGCAAGATCCGGCCCGGGCGGTGAATCATCTGCCCGTCCGGCAATTTCACTGACCCCGGCATCTATCCGTGACAACGCCGCCGTGATCCGGCTTTGCAATTCTTCGATCTGACTCATGCCCCTCACCCTTCGTACGGTTTTTCAGATTTCGTACGTTTTGCCTGTTGATATTGCCCCGCGCCGCACATTGCAGCTCGGGTGCGAATCGAACCCATTCTCCAATTCTTAGCAGTCTAGCCAAGGGCAAAGCAATTTTCCTGACCTTTGCTTTCAAAGACTTGGGCCAACGGGCTCATCCGATGGCCAAACTGTGCCGGTCTGGCGCTTGATCTTTGGGGTGCGGCTGGTATTGAGCAATCCAGTTACCGCTGACACGATCTGAAAGCCAAAGGAGCCGCCACGTGGATCTCACCGCAATGCGCAACGCCAACCCAGACCACTGGTCAAAAGCGACAGCCATACGCGCCCTGACGCTGGATGCCGTCCATGCGGCCAGTTCCGGCCACTCCGGTATGCCGATTGGCATGGCGGATGTCGCGACTGTCCTGTTTGAAAAGCATCTGAAATTTGATGCCGCCGCTCCGGACTGGCCGGATCGGGACCGCTTTATTCTGTCGGCCGGACATGGCTCGATGCTGCTTTATTCGCTGCTCTACCTCACCGGGTCGAGCGAGTTCCCGCTGGAAGAAATCAAGAACTTCCGCCAATGGGGCGCGAAGACGGCGGGGCATCCCGAGAATTTCCTTGCCAGCGGGATCGAGACCACCACCGGACCGCTCGGTCAGGGTATTGCCAATTCCGTCGGTTTTGCCATCGCCGAAGAGGCGCAGCGCGCGCGCTTTGGCAAGAAGGTCGTGGATCACCATACCTACGTCATCGCCGGTGACGGTTGCCTGATGGAAGGGATCAGCCACGAAGCAATCGGCCTGGCCGGACGGCTGCAACTGGGCAAGCTGATCGTGCTGTGGGACAACAACAACATCACAATTGACGGCAAGGTCGACCTCTCTGACTGCACCAATCAGGTCGCGCGCTTCAAGGCGGCGGGCTGGCAGGTGATCGAGATCGACGGCCATGACCCGGTTGCCATCGACGAGGCCCTGACCGCCGCCAGGAAATCACGCAAGCCGTCGATGATCGCCTGCAAGACCCACATCGCACTGGGCCACGCGGCGCAGGACACGTCCAAGGGGCACGGTGCACTGACGGATCCGGATCAGCTTCAGGCCGCCAAGGATGCCTATGGCTGGACGACTGGCCCGTTCGTGGTTCCGGAGGATGTCAAATCCTCATGGGAGGCGATCGGGACACGCGGCGCATCCGCGCGCACCGAATGGGAAGCGCGGCTTGCCGACCTGTCCGAACGCCGCCGCGACGAATTCAACCGCGCCTACGCACTTGAGGCCCCCAAACGCCTGTCGGCAACCATCCGGGCGCTCAAGAAGCAGGCCAGCGAGGCCGCAAACAAGGTGGCCACCCGTAAATCCAGCGAGATGGTGCTTGAAGTAGTGAATCCGGTGATGAAGGAAACGATCGGCGGCTCCGCCGACCTGACCGGGTCTAACAACACCAAGACCGGCGATCTCGGCATGTTTTCGCCGGAGGATCGCAAAGGACGCTACATTTACTATGGCATCCGCGAACATGGCATGGCGGCGGCGATGAATGGCATGGTGCTGCACGGCGGGATCCGTCCCTACGGCGGCACGTTCATGTGCTTCACCGACTATGCCCGCCCCGCGATGCGGCTGGCCGCGCTGATGCGAATTCCCACGGTGTTCGTCATGACCCATGACAGCATCGGTCTGGGCGAGGATGGCCCAACACACCAACCGGTCGAGCATCTGGCCATCAGCCGGGCCACCCCGAACACGCATGTCTTTCGTCCAGCCGATACAGTTGAAACCGCCGAAGCGTGGGAGCTGGCACTGACCAGCAAGTCGACGCCATCGGTGCTGTCGCTGACCCGTCAAGGGCTGCCCACCGTGCGAACCGAGCACAAGCAAAAGAACCTGACGGCGCAGGGGGCCTATGTGCTTGCGGATGCAGAGGGCAAACGGCAGGCGATCCTGATCGCCACAGGCTCCGAAGTTTCCTTGGCAATGGAAGCGCGCGCGATGCTGCAAGCCGACGGTATCGGCACCCGCGTCGTTTCGATGCCCTGCATGGAACTCTTCGCCGAACAGGACGAGGCCTATCGCAGGCGCGTTCTGCCTGCAGGCCCTTTGAGGGTTGGCATCGAGGCTGCGGTACGGCAGGGCTGGGATCGTTGGCTGTTGGGGGAGCGTGGCCGCGAAGCCAAGGCCGGCTTCATCGGCATGGACAGCTTTGGCGCGTCTGCACCGGCAGAGGAGTTGTACGAGAAATTCGGCATCACCGCAGAAGCGATCGTCGCCAAGGTCAAGGCGTTGCTGGGCTGACATCTGTCCCAACCCAGACCGCGTTCAACCCGCACCATTGAAATCGAATGGGCCGCTTTCGGAAACGACAGCGGCCTTTTTCATTTTTCGTGCCGTTTCAGTGCGTCGGGGCGCCGCCTTTGCCTGACAACCGTTGGATCAACGGCGAAACCACCCGCGTTGCAATCGGGATCAGGATCAACCCGAGGGCCAGCCCGAACACGCCATCCATGGTGGCCGTTGCGATCCACTCGACCGTCGATGTCCAACGCTCGGCGACCAAATTCCCCACAGCGACCGCCAAATCGTGGATTTGGTCGTACAGCCAAGGGAACCCCAGCACGCCCAATCCGTGCAGGATGATCGATCCACCGACCCAAAGCATCGCGGCGGTGCCGACCACCGACAGAACCTTCATCACCACAGGCATCGCGTTGACCAACCCTCGGCCAAAGGCGCGCCCGGCTCCGGTGTGACCATTCTTTGCAACATAGAGCCCGACATCATCCATTTTGACGATCACGCCCACCACGCCGTAGACCGCGATGGTGACGCCTGCCCCGACCACGGCCAGCGTCGCGGCCTGCATCCAGACATTCGGCGCCTCGATCGCGGCGAGCGCTATCGTCATGATCTCGGCTGACAGGATGAAATCAGTCTTGATTGCGCCCTTGATCTTTTGCTCTTCAAGGTGGCCGGGATCCTTGACCGACATATCTTCCGCGACATGCGCGTCACCATGTGGGAACAGCACGTGAAATATCTTTTCCGCGCCTTCAAAGCACAGGTAAGCCCCCCCCATCATCAGAAGCGGCGTGATCAGCCAGGGCGCAAAATTGGCCAGCAGCATTGCCACCGGTAACAAGAGAACGAGCTTGTTGAAGAACGACCCGCGCGCGATCCTCCAGATGATCGGCAACTCGCGCGCCGGGGCAAAGCCCTGCACATACTTCGGTGTCACCGCGGCATCGTCGATGATTACGCCGGCCGTCTTGGCACCTGCCTTGCCGGCGGCCGCCACTACATCGTCAACCGACGCCGCCGCCACCTTGGCGATTGCGGCAACATCATCCAGCAATGCCAGTAGACCACTCATGATTTGCCCCTTTATTATTTGGCCTGCGAAAAGAGCCTAACGCATTGATCCCACAGGGCAAGCGTTAGCGCAACCGCACGCAGTTTGCGCTAACACATTAAGAATGCGGCACTTTCTCTCTTTTTCTGAATCGATTCCGGGGCTATATGCCCACAAGGCACAATATTGTGGAGCCACATAGTATGACCATTAACGTCGGTATCAACGGATTTGGCCGGATTGGCCGCTGTACCCTGAACCATATTGCGTCAAGCGGGCGCAATGATATTCGGGTCATCAAGGCCAATGCGACTGGCCCGATCGAAACCGCGGCACATCTGCTGCGGTATGACAGCATTCACGGTCGCTTTGCGCAGGATATCCGTGTGGGCGAGCGCACATTGGATTTGGGCCAGGGCGAGATCGAGATGTTCTCGACATACGATCCGCATGAACTTGACTGGTCCGGATGCGATGTCGTGCTGGAATGCACCGGAAACTTCAACGACGGCCAAAAGGCGTCGGTTCATCTCGAGCGTGGCGCAAAATCGGTGCTGATCTCCGCCCCGGCCAAGAACGTACAGAAAACCGTGGTCTTTGGCGTCAATGACGAGATGCTCGCCAGAGGCGACAACATGGTCAGCAACGGATCATGCACCACGAATTGCCTGGCGCCGCTGGCCAAGGTTCTGGACGAATCCGTCGGCATCGAGCACGGCATCATGACCACGATTCACTCCTATACCGGCGATCAGCCGACACTGGACCGGCGTCACAGTGATCTTTATCGCGCACGCGCCGCCGCAATGGCAATGATCCCGACATCGACCGGCGCCGCCAAGGCATTGGGTGAAGTGCTGCCCAACCTCAAGGGCCGGCTTGACGGTTCCGCCATCCGGGTGCCGACGCCGAACGTCTCGGCAGTCGACCTGACCTTCCGTGCTGCGCGCAACGTCACTGCCGACGAAGTGAACGCGGCCGTTGCCGAGGCCGTCAAAGGACCGATCGGCAAAGTGATGGCCTATGATCCCGAGCAGAAGGTTTCGATTGATTTCAACCACACCGAAGAAAGCAGCATCTTTGCCCCCGACCAGACCCGCGTCGTGGGCGACCGCATGGTGCGCGTTCTGGCCTGGTATGACAACGAATGGGGCTTCTCGGTTCGCATGGCCGATGTTGCAACCGCGATGGGTCGTCTGAACGGTTGATAACCATCCCATCGGATGGCCATTGAAGACAGACGCCCGGTCAGGCATAGCTGACCGGGCGTTTTCAATTCGACCGAGGTCCGAATGTCCAATACCCTCGCCCTCGTTCTGGGCCTGATGCTCGTTGGCTCTATCGCTGTCGATGTCGTACTCTATGGCGGCGAGCATCTCGTATTTCTGGGCAAAAAACTCTACGAGTTTATCGAATGGTTGGCGTTCTGGCGCTGAGGCGCTGTCACAGGCCGCATCGTGGCTGGCATCACAACCTTTCCAACAGGGCAGCACGGACCTGTGGTGTGACGAATTTGGAGACGTCACCACCAAGTCGCGCAATTTCCTTTACCAACTTGCTGGCAATCGGCTGGTACTTGGCATCCGCCATCAGAAACACTGTCTCGACTTCGTCGTTCAGCATACGGTTCATGCCAACCATTTGATATTCATACTCAAAATCCGCAACAGCCCGCAGGCCGCGAAAAATGATCTGAGCTCCGACGTCCTGAGCACAGTCGATCAGCAGATTCTCGAACGGATGGACGACGATTTCGGTGCCGATCTGATCCGTCAGATCAGCACAATCCGACTTGATCATCGCCACCCGCTCTTCAAGTGAAAACAGCGGGCCCTTGTCCCGGTTGATCGCAACGCCAATCACCAGACGATCAACCATCGGACACGCTCGCCGGATGATGTCGGCATGACCAAGCGTGATGGGATCAAACGTTCCGGGATACAGTGCTACGCGCATTTCGGGTTGTCTCCTGCCTTATGCGGAATGCGGTCCAACCAACGTCAGGGGGTCCGCATTTTCAAGCAAGCTCGGGCTGGCGAACAGAAACCTGTCGCCAGCGGAGGATGCTCTTTTCGGTGTTCAACTGACGGGTCAGTACCCCATGATCATGCCTTCAAGGGCCTGTTTTTCCATCGACAGTTCCGCAAGCTGCGCCTTGACGACATCACCAAGCGTTACAAGACCGATCATCTTGCCGCTTTCCTCGAGCACCGGCATGTGCCGGAACCGTCCTTCGGTCATCATGCCCAGGATCTGCTGCGCCGTTGCCTCGATGTTGCATGTCACGAGCTTGCTGGTCATGTAGGCACTGACCGGTTGTTCCATGCAGACGCTGCCGACATTTGCCAGTTCTCGCACAATATCGCGCTCTGACAGGATGCCCGCCGCGGTTGCTCCACCATCGTCGGACACCACCACGGAACCGATCCTGTTCTTGGCCAGAACCTTCGCGGCCTCCGAAACCTTGGCCGTGGATTCCACCGTCAACACGCCCGGGGTGGCCTTGGATTTGAGAATCTGCTGCACCAGCATTGGGGAGACCTCCGCAATATTCTTTCAATATCAAAAGCCTCGCTGCAATATGCAATCGTGTCAAGACTCCGGTGACGGGCTGCGGCAACAGGGCATGAATTTGCATTCAATATCCATTCGAAACATGGCCACGGATCGCCGATCCGCTTGCGCCGCTCAGGTCTGCGATTCGAGACGCGCCACCTCGCTCCGCACTCCGATTGCCAGTGCTTCGGCAAACTGTGTCAGCCGCTGGCTGCGCTGATCTGCCTGATGGCGCACGAGATAAAAGCTGCGCGTCAGGTTGATCTCCGCTGTCAGCACCTTGCACAGCATCCGATGCGCGGGCAGCGTGAAATCATGAGCAATGCCAAGCCCGACGTGCTGGCACAGCAGTTTGAGCTGAACAGGCACCGAATTGGACGCCAGTTGTACACGCTCTACCCCGAGCTTGTTCAGGTAATCCAGTTCTGCGTCAAAGATCATATCCGGTATGTAGCCAACCATCCGCCGCCCCCGCAGATCCTCGACGCTGTCGATTTTCGGGTGACTGCGCAGGTATCGGCGCGTTGCGACCAAATGCAAATGGTAATCAGTGATCTTCTTGACCAAAAGCTGTCCGGCCGAGGGTGCGCTGACCGCGATCGCCATATCTGCCTCGCGGCGCGACAGATTGACGACCCGTGGCAACGCAACGATCTGAATGTCGAGATCCGGGTTTTCCTGTCCGATTTGCGCGCAAACCTGGGGCAGCAGGTAGTTTGCACAGCCATCCGGTGCCCCGATCCGAATTTGGCCTGACAAACCCTCGCTCTGTCCGTCCAGCGCCTCGGTCGCGGCGCGCATCGCCTGTTCCGCAGCTTCCGCATGCGCCAGAAAACGTTCCCCCGCCTCGCTCAGCGCATAGCCCTGCGGCGACTTCACGAAAAGCGGCGTGCCAAACGCTGCCTCAAGCCGCGAGACACGCCGGCCGACGGTGGCCGGATCGATCTTGAGCACACGCCCTGCGGCGGACAGGCTTTCTTGCCGTGCCACCGCCAGAAATATTCGTACATCATCCCAATGTGGTTCCATCCGGCCCCCTATTGCATTTTTGCAAAGCCTTTTTGAAATCTTGCCTCTGTTCAATGATTTTTTGCAAGGCTATGGTTCCGGCAAGTCGTCAACAGGAGGAATTCGCATGCAAGAACTGACACATTATATCAACGGTGCTCACGTAAAGGGGCAATCAGGTCGATTTGCCGACGTCATGAACCCGGCCACCGGAGAGGTGCAGGCCAAGGTTCCGCTCGCCAACGCCGAAGAGATGGCCTCTGCGGTTGATATCGCCAAAGACGCCCAGGTCGGCTGGGCCGCGACCAATCCGCAGCGCCGCGCACGGGTTATGATGAAGTTCGTTGACCTGCTGAACCGCGATATGAAGAAGCTCGCCGACGCCCTGTCCCGCGAACACGGCAAGACCCTGCCCGACGCCGCAGGTGATGTGCAACGCGGGCTGGAAGTTGTCGAGTACTGCATCGGCGCGCCACAGATGCTGAAAGGCGAATTCACGGATGCGGCCGGCCCCGGCATCGATATGTACTCGATGCGTCAGCCCCTGGGCGTGACGGCCGGTATCACCCCGTTCAACTTTCCCGCAATGATCCCGATGTGGATGTTTGCGCCCGCCATTGCCTGCGGCAACGCCTTTATCCTCAAACCATCCGAGCGTGACCCGTCCGTTCCCCTGATGCTCGCGGAACTGATGGAAGAAGCCGGTCTGCCCAGGGGCATCCTGCAAGTGGTCAATGGTGACAAGGAAGCCGTCGACGCGATCCTGTATCATCCCGAAATCCAGTCGATCGGCTTTGTCGGTTCGACCCCGATCGCGGAATACATCTATGGCACGGGCTGCTCGCAGGGCAAGCGCGTGCAATGTTTCGGCGGTGCGAAGAACCACATGATCGTCATGCCCGACGCCGACATGGACCAAGCTGCCGATGCCCTGATTGGTGCCGGCTATGGCGCGGCGGGTGAGCGTTGCATGGCAATCTCGGTGGCTGTGCCTGTTGGCGACGAAACCGCGGACCGGCTGATTGAGAAGCTGGTGCCCCGCATCGAGACCCTCAAGGTCGGTCCCTATACCGCAGGCGACGATGTCGACTATGGCCCGGTTGTGACGGCCGCTGCCAAGGCCAACATCGAACGGCTGGTACAGACCGGCATCGATCAGGGGGCCAAGCTGGTGGTCGATGGACGCGGCTTCAAGCTTCAGGGATACGAAGACGGCTATTTCATCGGCCCGCACCTCTTTGACCACGCCACCCCAGATATGGACATCTACAAGACCGAGATTTTTGGCCCGGTTCTGACGACGGTGCGCACCCAGACCTACGAAGAGGCGCTGAAACTGGCGATGGACCATGAATACGGCAATGGCACCGCGATCTTTACGCGTGACGGAGACACGGCGCGTGATTTTGCCAGTCGCGTCAATGTCGGTATGGTCGGTATCAATGTGCCGATCCCCGTGCCACTGGCCTATCACACCTTTGGGGGCTGGAAAAAATCTGTGTTCGGCGATCTGAACCAGCATGGCCCAGACGCGTTCAAATTCTATACGCGCACCAAGACCGTGACCTCCCGCTGGCCAAGCGGAATCAAGGACGGTGGCGAATTTTCTATTCCCGTGATGGAGTAAGGCCTCAGTTAGCGATCAGAAAGGGTGCCTTTCGGCGCCCTTTCAACGCCGGACAACCAGTCAACGAACCGCTTCCAAAGCAAAAAGGGCGACCAAACGGCCGCCCCTTTCAAATCCGATCGAAAAGTTGGTTTCAGGCTGCTTTCTTCCTACGGCGCATGGCCACGAGACCACCCATACCACCCAGCAGCAACAGACCTGTCGCTGGCAGCGGAACGGCCGAAATGTCGGCCTGTACGAGAGTAACCGTCGCCGTTGTGGTGATCGACGACCCCGGAAGAATCGCGCGACCGCCCTGAAAATTGATGGAGACGATCCCCGTGTCACCAAAGGCGACATCAATGGGCACATCGTCCCATTGCAATTCGCCAGCGCCGATAAAGCCGCCGATGACACCAACAACGCCACCCGAGCCACCACTGGTGACATCAATCGTCGGCGCGCTGAATGCCAGTGTTGCCGACGCAGCGTAGTTCTCGTAGAACCCGGTGCCATTGCCGGTGAATGTCAGAAAATCAAAGGTCTCCGAGTCGCCGACGTTGTCGAGATCGAATGTCGTCCCAATCAAACCAGCCGCCAGACTTTCGCTGATACAGTCACCAGCCCCGGTGCACCCCGAGAAGAATCCACCGGTCGGCGTCAGGCTCACTGACGAACCGGCTCCAATTGTAAAAGTTGATGCATGCGCAACGCCCGCTGTCGCCAGCATCATGGCCCCCGCGGCACACGTTGCGAAAAACGCGTTCTTACTCATATGTTTATGTCCCTGTTCCCAAATCTCGTTACCAACCGCGCTATGAATACCCGGCTTTACAGATTTGAGACTATCATCAATCGACCTTGCAATCAAGTTTGGGAGTTTGCCTGGCGAGTCATTCCCTGACTTACACCCTTAGCGCGACAGGTGGATTTTGGGCGTTTCGCGCGGCCCGCAATCAAATGACGCTAACATTCGCGTGAGAGCCGCACCAGCAGCGCTTTCGACCTTTGCATCAACCGGCGCTGCATCGTAGAGACTGGGATAACAAGACCACGAGGCTCCGACATGACCAAAAGCAATCTTACCAGGCGCTCCCTTGTACTGGGGATGGCCACGACACTCGCGACGCCCGCATTGCTTCGCGCGCAATCTAACGACGCGTTTCCGCAATCCGAAGCAGCGATACGCGACGAACTGCCCGTGCGCCGCAACACGTCCTCGTTCCAGATGCAACGCTGGCAGGATCATTTCGATACGCTGGGCAAAGGATGCTTGCTGGCCGACATCACCAGCCGCGCAGTGCATTACTGGGGCCCAGACGACTCCACCTACCTGCTCTTTCCCTCCTCGGTTCCCATGTCCGAAGAACTGACGCGACGGGGCTACTCAAAGATCGTCCGCAAGGCGGAAAACCCACGCTGGACCCCGACCGCCTCGATGCGAGAGCGCGATCCATCGCTGCCGGATTTCATGGAGGGCGGCCCCGGCAACCCGCTGGGCACCCGCGCAATGTATCTGGATTGGCCCGCCTACCTCGTGCACGGCACCCATGACACCCGCAAGATCGGCCGCCAGAGCTCCTCTGGCTGTATCGGTCTCTACAATCAGCACGTGGAACAACTCTATCCGCTGGTGCAGATTGGGACGCAGGTCCGTCTGCTCTGATCCCTCTGGCCAGCAACGCTCTGCGCCTCAGCTCTGCGAAAATACTCCGGGGGTGGACGGCGATAATCCTCGATCATTGCCGGAGGGGCAGTGCCCCCTGCCCCTGTTACCTTTGATTCGACGGGCTCATTTCTTTCTGATCCAAAAGCTCTGCGCGCGTCCCTCGGCCAGAAATGGCAGAGCCGCCACGGCATCCGGGCGGCTCTGTTGCAGGAAATACCCTGGCCACAGGATATCATACCCTCCGCCCTGAAGCAGCGCATGCAGCATGTATTGCTCGGCCCAGGAGGGGCAGTCATAGAAGAACCGCTTGGGATATTCATAGGGCAGAAACACGTCATGGACGTGGATCACAACACCGGCTGCCAGCGCCGGGATGATCCGGCAGAACAGATGCGCCACATCATTGCTCATCCGGACCTGGTGGCTGCTGTCAATGAACAGGATATCACCGTCCGCCAGATCCGCGAACAACTCTGGATCCACGCTTTCCAACGTCTCCTTTTCGAACCGGTCCACGACATCCGCGATATCCGCACGCGGCCAGGGATCAATCGCTGTCAGAACCGTGTCCATCGCTCCATCGAGAATGGCTTGCCGGGTAATCCGGGTCGAGTTGCCGCAACCAACTTCAATCACGCGGCGCGGCCGCGCGCGTCGGACCATCAGGTAAAGCGCTTCCGCGTCCGGACTGTCAAAGTACCCGTTGCCCGGCACGTATCCGGTTTCGGTTTTCCCGGCGGACATCAACCGCGCCAGGGCAGCACCGTGTTCAGCGTAACCAGAGACCAGCGTCGAAATGTCGAACCCGTCCATCCCCGGAGACAGGGCATAGGCAGGTCCATTCAAGCCGCCTCGGGCCTCAAAAGCCTGCAGCCGTTCCTGTTCGGCACGATAGGCCGCTCCATCGGTCATCCGAACATCAAGTTCGTCAAGCAAACCATTGATCTTGCGTATCTTGCTACCGTTTCCCATTTTGAACCCTTCGCCACCTGACCGCAAATTCCGATCCCATCTGGCTGACTTGCCCGGTTCCGCTGGACACCGCAACCCGGCACCGGTCGATTTTTCACTTGGCAAGCGTGCTCCCAACCCGTTCACTGGGGCAAAGTCAGCGGCGGAGAGCCATCATGCAGCCGGATTTCACCCTCGGTATCGAAGAAGAATACCTGCTCGTCGATCGCGACAGCTTTGATCTGACCGAAGCTCCACCTGAACTCATGTCCGCCTGCCAGACTGATCTCGAGGACCAGGTCAGCCCGGAATTCCTGCAGTGCCAGATCGAGGTTGGCACCCGCGTCTGTGCGTCGATCGCCGAGGCACGCGAAGACCTGAAACATCTTCGCTCTTGCGTGTCGCGCCATGCCGCCAAGCATAACCTCGCTCCGATCGCGGTCTCTTGCCACCCCTTTGCAGACTGGAAAGATCAGCCGCACACCGAAAAGGACCGGTACAATGCGCTGGAACACGCCCTTGGCGGAGTCGCCCGGCGCATGCTGATCTGTGGCATGCATGTGCATGTCGGAATCGAGGAACAGGCGCTGCGCACCGATCTGATGCCTCAGCTCAGCTATTTCCTGCCACATCTGCTGGCGCTGTCTTCCTCCTCGCCATTCTGGCAAGGGGACGATACCCGGCTGGCCTCCTACCGGCTGACGATCTTCGATAACCTGCCCCGCACGGGCCTGCCGCCCAACTTTGACAGCTGGTCGGAATATGAACGAACAGCCGGCACGTTGATCGATCTTGGCATCATCGAGGACACCAGCAAGATCTGGTGGGATTTGCGCCCGTCACACAAGTTTCCGACACTGGAAACCCGGATCATGGACGTGCAACCGCGTCTTGAACATACGCTGGCGCTGGCCGCGTTGATACAGGCGCTCACCCGCATGCTTTGCCGTCTGCGCGAACGCAACCAGCGCTGGCGGACCTATGACCGGTTCCTGATCGCGGAAAACCGGTGGCGGGCGCAGCGCTATGGCACCACCGAGGGCCTGATCGATTTCGGCGACCGGTCGATCAAGCCCTTTGCCACCTTGCTGGATGAACTGACCGGGCTCCTGTCCGAAGATGCCGAGGCGCTTGAGATACAAAGTGAACTGGCCGCCCTTCGCGGAATCGTCCGCGATGGCACCAGCGCCGCACGTCAGCGTCGGGTACATGCCGAAGCCGCCGAAGCCGGTGCGGCCCCCGGACCCGCCGTCGTAAAACACCTGATAGAGGAGTTTCACGCCGATCTGTAACGTCGGTGCCCGCCCGAGATTGACAATTGAGTGCAGGAGTGGATTGCGGACCATTGCAAAATTCCTGTAAGGATTGAGAATTAAACACCCGTTCAATTCGATGCGTTGGAGGAAACCTGCATGGATTTTGCAATGAACGAAGAACAAACCGCCATATTTGATATGGCGCATGCGTTCGGACAGGACAACATCGCCCCCTTCGCGCGCCAATGGGAGGCCGAAGGCACCATCCCGAAATCGCTCTGGCCACAGATTGGCGAGCTTGGCTTTGGCGGGCTTTATGTCAGCGAGGACGGCGGTGGTTCGGGCCTGAGCCGGCTGGACGCCACACTGGTGTTCGAAGCGCTGAGCATGGCCTGCCCTTCGGTTGCGGCGTTCCTGTCGATCCACAACATGTGTGCCAAGATGCTCGACACCTTTGCCAGCGACGAGATGAAAGAGCGGGTGATGCCAGGTGTCCTGTCGCTTGACACGGTGCTGTCCTATTGCCTGACCGAGCCGGGTTCGGGCAGCGACGCAGCAGCCCTCAAGACCCGCGCCCAAAAGACCAATGAAGGCTACGTGCTGAATGGCACCAAGGCCTTCATTTCCGGTGGCGGCTACTCGGATGCCTACGTCTGCATGGTCCGCACTGGCGAGGATGGCCCCAAGGGTATCTCGACCGTATATGTCGAGGACGGCACACCCGGCCTTTCATTTGGCGGCCTCGAAGACAAGATGGGCTGGCGCTCGCAACCGACGGCGCAGGTACAGTTCGATGATTGCAAGATCGCTGCAAACAACCTGGTCGGAGTAGAAGGTCAGGGCTTTAAATACGCGATGGCGGGCCTTGACGGCGGACGCCTGAACATCTCGTCCTGCTCGTTGGGGGCGGCACAGGCGGCGTTGGACCTGACCCTGTCCTACATGGCAGAACGCAAGGCGTTCGGAACTTCCATCGACCAGTTCCAGGGTCTGCAATTCCGATTGGCTGACATGGAAATCGAATTGCAGGCAGCCCGGGTTTTCCTGCGTCAAGCCGCATGGAAACTGGATACCGGTGCGCCAGATGCCTCGAAGTACTGCGCCATGGCCAAGAAATTCGTGACCGAGGCAGGCAGCAAGATCGTGGATCAGTGTCTGCAATTGCATGGCGGCTATGGCTATCTCGCGGACTACGGAATCGAAAAACTGGTACGGGACCTGCGGGTGCATCAAATCCTGGAAGGCACCAACGAGATCATGCGCGTGATCGTGGCGCGGCATATGCTCGCCGCGCGGTAGCTCGACGTGAGCGACATAAACATCCGCCTGGAAGGGCGTGCCGGGCGTATCACCCTGACCCGCCCGCACGCGCTCAACGCACTCAGCCATGACATGTGCAAGGCCATTGATACGGCCCTGCATTTATGGCGCGAAGACGCGCAGGCGGCGCTGATCATCATCGACGCCGAAGGAGACAAGGCGTTCTGCGCCGGCGGCGATATTGCCGAACTTTACGAGACCGGGATGCGCGGTGAATTCGACTATGGCCGGACATTCTGGCGGGATGAATACCGGCTGAATGCGTTGCTGGCCGGATATTCGAAACCGGTGGTCAGTTTCATGCAGGGCTTCACCATGGGGGGCGGTGTCGGCATCGGCTGTCACGGTCGCCATCGTGTCGTCGAGGAAAGCAGCCGCATCGCCATGCCTGAATGCGGTATCGGGTTGGTGCCGGATGTCGGTGGCAGCTATCTTCTGGCGCACGCTCCGGGGCATCTCGGGGTCTACCTTGGCACCACGGCGGCGCGCATGGATGCCGGCGATGCGATTTTCGCGGGCTTTGCGGATCATTTCATTCCACGTGCCCAATGGGATGATCTTATCCAGATTCTCGAGGCGAGCGGCGATGTGGGTCATCTTGTCTCTCATGCACAGACACCGCCCGAGGCCAGCCTGAAAAGCCGCCTGCCGGAGATCGACAGGCTGTTCGATGCTCCTGCGCTGTCCGGTATTCTGGACCGGCTGGCAGCGGACGACAGCCCCTTTGCGCGTGACACGCTGGCCATCATGCAGCGAAACTCGCCCTTGGCCATGGCCTGTGCCATCGAGATCATTCGGTCCCTTCAGGCCGAAACACCCGACATGTACCGCGCCCTGAGAATGGAATACCGCTATACCCATCGGGCCATGCAGCAGGGTGACTTTCTCGAGGGTATTCGCGCCGCGATCATCGACAAGGATCGGAACCCGCAGTGGAAATTCGCGGACCAGCCGGTTCCGCAAGAGGCCATCGACAGAATGCTCGCGCCGCTTGGCGCGGAAGGGCTGAAGTTTGAAACATGAGGAGAACGCCATGAGGATCGGATTTATCGGGCTGGGCAATATGGGAGCGCCCATGGCGGCCAATCTGGCCAAGGCAGGTCACGCGGTGATTGGGTTTGACATGGCCGAGGTCAGCGTTGACGGTGTGACCATGGCAGGCTCGGCCACCGAATGCGCGGCAGGTGCCGAGGTTGTCATCACCATGCTTCCCAACGGCGCAATCCTGCGATCCGTTGCCGCCGACATCATTCCGGAGATGACCAAGGGAGCCACTCTGGTTGACTGTTCAACCGTGGATGTGGACAGCGCCCGCGCCGTCGCGACCGATGCCGAATCTGCGGGTTTGCTGGCAGTGGACGCGCCTGTTTCCGGCGGAGTGGGTGGTGCATCGGCGGGAACGCTGACCTTCATGGCCGGTGGCAGCGAGGCGGCATTTGCCAAGGCCGCGCCCTTGTTCGAGATCATGGGGCAAAAGGCGGTTCATTGCGGCGAGGCCGGTGCCGGACAGGCGGCCAAGATCTGCAACAACATGATCCTCGGCGTCACCATGATCGCCACCTGCGAAGCCTTCGCGCTCGCCGACAAGCTGGGTCTGGACCGGCAAAAGATGTTCGACGTGGTCAGCACCTCATCCGGATACAGCTGGACGATGAATGCCTATTGTCCCGCGCCCGGCGTTGGCCCGCAAAGCCCGGCGGACAACGGGTATCAGCCCGGTTTCGCCGCCGATCTGATGCTCAAGGATCTGCGCCTGAGCCAACAGGCCGCCGAAAGTGCCGATGCGGACACTCCGATGGGGCAGCTTGCGCAAGCCCTCTATGCGCAGTTCGTCGAAAACGAGGATGGCAAAGGCCGTGATTTCAGCGCGATGCTGCCGCGTTTCGAAAATCGTGGGCGAGAGAGCTGATCCCTCGCCGACGCAAGCCCTATTGCGCGTTCGGAAAAAACAGCTGCTGCCCGTCACGCTGGTAGGCCGCAATGGCCGCCTGCCCCTCTGCACCGGTCAGCCAGTCGATAAATGCCTGTCCCTCCACCGCCTTGACGTCGGGATGACGATCCGGGCTCACAAGGATGACCCCATACTGATTGAACAGGCGCGGGTCGCCTTCAACGAGGATTTCCATTCCGTCCTTGTTGCCAAAGGCGATCCAGGTCGCGCGATCGCTGAGCACATAGGCTTCCATCCCGGCAGCCGCGTTCAGGGTCGCGCCCATGCCCGACCCGGTTTCGCGGTACCAGTCGCCTGAATGCGCCCTCACATCGACCTCCGCAGCACCCCAATGGCGCAGTTCCGCCTTGTGGGTGCCGCTGTCATCTCCGCGCGAGGCAAACCGGGCCCGGGCACTGGCAATCTCCTTTAGGGCCGCGACAATATCGTCGCCACCGCCGAGTCCGGCAGGGTCCTCCTGTGGTCCGATCAACACAAAATCATTGTACATCACGTCCTGGCGTTCCACGCCCCAGCCGTCCGCGACGAATTGCTCTTCCGCCGGCCTTGAATGAACCAGCAACACATCACCATCGCCGTTCATCGCATTCTTGATCGCCTGCCCGGTGCCAACCGCCACGACCCGCACCTCGATGCCGGACTTTTCCTGAAACCCGGCCAGGATCGCATCGAGCAATCCCGAATTCTGTGTCGACGTCGTGGATTGCACAACGATAAAACCTCCATCCGCGAGCGCCGCCGCTCCTGTAGTCAGCGCCAAGCCCAACACAAGGCCCCGGACAAATTTCCCGATCATATTCATGGTCTCCATCGATGCTTGGGATTACAAAACCAGCGCCCCCGCCAGAAACCGCCGCGCGGCCTGGCTTTGAGGGGAATCAAAAAAGTCATGCGCGAGGGCATGTTCCGCAATCTGTCCGGCCTGCATCAGCACGATGTCATGACCCAGACGTCGGGCTTGGCCGATATCATGTGTCACCATGACGATCCGTGTTCCGCGCCGCGCAGCCCGCAGGACCATGGCCTCGATATCCTGTGTCGCCGCCGGGTCCAGAGCGCTGGTCGGTTCGTCGAGAAACAGGATATCCGGCGCGCTCGCCAGCGCCCGCAATACCGCAAGACGCTGAGCTTCTCCCCCTGACAGGCTGCGCGCCGGTTGCCGGGCCTTGCCAGAGAGTCCGCCCTCTTCGAGCAGAACCGCGATCCGCGCCTTGCGATCGGATCGTGTGAGCTTCTGTCGTTTCAGGACAAAGTCCAGATTCGCCGCAACGGATCGACGCAACAGAACCGGTTTCTGAAACACCATCGCCTGTCGTGCCCGCGCGGCGGCGTTCAAGAGCGCCCCATTCTGGCGTACCTGCCCGCGGTCCGGCGCGATAAGCCCGTGAAGACAGCGCAGCAGCAGGCTTTTTCCCGCGCCGTTTGGACCCAGGATGACCGTCGGCCCCTGCCCGTCCAGCGCCAGATGGGCAACATCCAGCAACGTTCCGCCATTGCGTCCGATCCGAAGATCTCTGGCCTCAATCAGCGCCTCGCCAAACGCCTCGTCCGTCAGGAGATCACGCATGACGCATCTCTCCCTGACCTTCACGCAACGCAAGCAGGCTGACCAAACCGGTAACGCTGACCGCGATCCCGATCAGGATGGCCCCAAGCGCCAGTGCCAGCGCCAGATTACCTTTTGACGTTTCGAGAGCAATCGTCGTGGTCATGACCCGCGTTACATGATTGATATTGCCGCCGACCATGATAACGGCACCAACTTCGGCAATCGCGCGCCCGAATCCAGCCAGCAGCGCGGTCAACAGGGCAATCCGGCCGTCCCAGACCAGCGTTGGCACCGACGCCAGACCCGACACCCCCATGCTGCGCAACTGTTCGGCATATTCGGCATCCAGCGTTTCGACGGTCTGGCGGGTCAGCGCGGCGATGATCGGAGTCACCAGAACCACCTGCGCTACAATCATTGCGGTCGGAGTATAAAGCAGGTGCAAGACACCCAATGGCCCGGATCGGGATAGCATCAGATAGACCAGCAGACCCACCACGACAGGCGGCAGGCCCAACAGCGCATTCAGCAATACGACCACCAACCGCCGCCCCGGAAATCGACCGACCGCCAGTGCCGCACCCAACGGCATGCCGATCAAGGCGGCGATCAACACTGCCATAAGCGATACCCGCAGAGACAGCAGAACAATCGCCCAGAGGTCCGAATCCCCTGTGAGGATCAGCGTCATGGCAGATATGAATTCTTGCGAAAAGCTATGCATTATTTCCGGATACATATCTATTTTCGGATCATATGCAATTTATGTCACAGCAATCGCAATTCGTCATCCCCGATCTTAGCCGCACAAGCATGGGCGAGCGCCCGGATTTGACGCTGCGCGTTCTTAGCGGCGTCTGCGTATCTGAATGTTCGGTTTTTGATTCGACGGTGAAAACGGCCCGTACAGCCGGAACCCTGTTGACATAGCCCTTCGGACAATCCAGTCACCAGACCGCGCCAAATGCCGTCAAAGAATGTAACGAAGCGCTATTCTGCGGCCTGCGCGGCCACTTCCGCCGCTTCGATTTCCGCAGCTTTCTTCTCAACCTGTTCGACGATATGTTCGATCATCGCGTCATTGCCGAGTTTGTGGCTCTGCTTGCCCGCGAGATAGACCATCCCGCTGCCCGCGCCGCCGCCGGTGAACCCGACATCCGTCATCAACGCTTCACCGGGGCCATTCACCACACACCCGATGATCGAAAGACTCATTGGTGTCCTGATATGCTCCAGCCGTTGCTCCAGCACTTCAACGGTCTTGATCACGTCAAACCCCTGCCGCGCACAGCTTGGGCAACTGATGATGTTCACTCCGCGGTGCCGCAATCCCAGGGACTTCAGGATTTCATAGCCGACCTTGACCTCTTCCACCGGATCCGCGCTCAGGCTGACCCGGATCGTATCGCCGATTCCCATCCAGAGCAGGTTGCCGAGCCCGATCGCAGATTTGATCGTGCCACTGACAAAGCCGCCAGCTTCCGTGATCCCCAGATGGATGGGCGCGTCGGTCGCTTCGGCCAGTTGTTGATAGGCCGCCGCCGCCATGAACACATCAGATGCCTTCACGCTGATCTTGAATTCGTGGAAATCGTTGTCCTGAAGAATGCGGATGTGCTCCAACCCGCTTTCGACCATCGCATCCGGGCAAGGTTCGCCGTATTTCTCAAGCAGATGCTTCTCGAGGCTCCCGGCATTGACACCGATCCTGATCGAACAGCCATGATCGCGCGCCGCGCCAATGACTTCGCGCACACGGTCCGGAGACCCAATATTGCCCGGGTTGATCCGCAAGCAGGCCGCGCCCGCTTCTGCCGCCTCGATGCCGCGGCGATAGTGAAAATGAATATCCGCAACGATCGGTACGGGGCTTTCGGCAACGATCTCTTTCAGCGCCCTTGACGAGTCTTCGTCGGGAACCGAAATCCGCACGATATCGGCACCCGCCTCCGCAGCGGCCTGAACCTGCGCCACCGTCGCCGCCACATCGGTGGTCAGCGTGTTGGTCATGGTCTGGACGGTTATCGGAGAATCCCCGCCTACCGGAACGGTGCCAACCATGATCCGGCGGGATTCGCGACGATAGATGTTGCGCCAGGGGCGAACGGGATTGAGCGACATGACAACAGGTCCATGTTCCGTTTGGATTACTGGTCTTAGATAGTTCGCCCGCGCACCAACGGCAATGGTCGGATCAGGGTTGCGTCGGCGTGGTGTTGGCTTCTGCGACCATACGCGCGAGATCGCGGTCCTGCTCCAGATCCGCCACCTGGAACCGTTCCTGCACCGTTTCGATGGACAATGGCATGTTGGACGTGACCCGGCCGCGTTCGCCGACCGGGCCAAAATGCTGGTTCTGGTAGGCAAAATAAATCGCCCCGGACTCGCCCGCCCGCAGGACCGGCGGCTCTTCGGTCAGCGGCACATCATAGCTTTGGCCGCCTTCCATGATCCCTTCAAAGATCACCGTTCCATCAGCCGCCGTCACCCGTACCCATGACGGTCGCACGGCAACCATCTGTAGCTGCGGCGCAGCATTTTCCACGACCTGGGGTACAAGCGTGCCTTCGGGACGCGGCCCATCCAGGCGAGGGTCAAAGGACTGTGTATTGCCCGCAGTCTGTATCTCGGGCAAGTCTGGCTGGCTGAACGTACCCACGTTGCGCGGATCGAGAGTGGAAATCGGAGCGTCACGTGCGACCAACACCGGCACATCCAGCGCCTGTGGCCGATAGAGACGATCAAGGGCGTCCGCGCGCGTGGTGGTCGCGTCTACGTCAGCGGGCTGAATTGCACCCTTCAAGGGATCAAGATCCGACAAGACAACAGGCGCCTGCTCTACCGGAGCGAGTTGAACCTGCTGCACCTGCTTGAGCACGCTCCAGCCGCCATAGCCAATCCCGCCGATCAGCGCCAAAAGCACCATCATTGAACCGACGGCCCGCGGCTCAATATGGCTCAGAGCGCTTTCCCGCGAAGGGACAAAGGGCATGTTGGGAGTTGTGAACGGATCGCTCAGGCTGTCTCGGCCCGCATTTCCAGCGCCGCTCTTCTGCTTCTTGACTGTTGATGCAGCGGCGGACATGCCGTGGGCGACGGTAAATCCGCTTTCCTTGCAGAAGGCCGCAAAGGATTCGTCCGGGTCCATGTTCAGGTAGCGCGCATAGGAGCGCACGTAGCCCGCAATAAAACCGGGCGTGTCAAAGGCTGATGGGTCGGAGTTTTCGATCGCCGCGACGTAGGATGCCTTGATACGCAACTCCCGCTGAACATCCAGCAGAGATTTGCCCATCGTCGCGCGTTCGCCGCGCATGGTATCACCCAGACGCAAATCAAAGTCGTCAAACCCCTTGGGTCTCACGATATCTTCTTTGACCTCTGATGTGCGCGTCTGCTTGCGCCCAATCATGCCTGCCCCATATCGACTGCTGCGTCCCGTCACGCGTTTTGAGTCGTCCCTATCGACTCGTTCACGCTCTTCTTTAGATTATGCTAACACAGCACAAGCAATTTGCACACAGACTTGATTTCAAGCGGACAGTTCGGCGCGATTCAGCGCACAATGCGACCACAGGGCGTCCATTGCGGCGACAAGGCGGTCCATTTCCTTGGGGTCATGCACGGGCGACGGCGTAAAGCGAAGCCGCTCGGTTCCCCGCGGTACCGTCGGAAAGTTGATCGGTTGAACATAGATGCCATAGTCCTGAAGCAACATGTCGCTCAGTTTTTTTGTGTGCACCGGGTCGCCGACAATGACAGGCACGATGTGGCTGCCGTGGTCGATGATCGGCAAGCCCATCGCCTTTAGGCGCATTTTCAGAATGCGCGCCTGGGTCTGATGAGTCTCGCGCAGATCCTGCGCCTTCTTGAGATAGGCCACCGACGCGGCTGCGCCTGCGGCAACGGCAGGTGGCAAAGACGTCGTGAAAATGAATCCCGGTGCATAGGAGCGGATCGCATCGCACATCTTGAAGCTGGCAGCTATATAGCCGCCCATCACGCCATAAGCCTTGGCAAGCGTGCCGTTGATGATGTCCAGCCGGTGCATCAGCCGGTCACGCTCGGCAACCCCGGCCCCGCGCGGACCGTACATGCCAACCGCGTGAACCTCGTCGATATAGGTGAGCGCATTGAATTCGTCCGCCAGATCGCAGATCGCTTCAATTGGCCCGAAATCGCCATCCATCGAATAGATCGACTCAAAGGCGATCAACTTGGGAGCGTGCGGATCATCCGCCTCCAGCAGTTCCCGCAAATGCGTCACATCATTGTGCCGGAAGATTCGCTTGGATCCGCCATTGCGTCGAACGCCTTCGATCATTGACGCGTGGTTCAGCTCATCGGAATAGATGATCAGACCCGGGAACAGCTTGGGCAGCGTGCTCAGCGTCGCATCGTTGGCGATATAGGCGCTGGTAAACAGCAAGGCACTTTCCTTGCCGTGCAGGTCGGCAAGTTCGGCCTCGAGCCGCTTGTGGTAAACCGTCGTGCCCGAGATGTTGCGCGTCCCGCCGGATCCCGCGCCGGCAGCATCGAGCGCCGATTTCATCGCGTCCAGAACAACAGGATTCTGTCCCATGCCAAGATAGTCGTTGCCACACCAGACACTGATCTCTGACTCACTGCCATCCGGGCGCGTCCACACCGCGTGCGGATAATGCCCCTTGCGGCGCTCAATATCAATGAATGTGCGATAGCGGCCTTCGTCGTGCAGGCGCGCAATTGCGGTGTCGAGCTTTGCGGTATAATCCACGCGCTCCTCCATCTCTTGTCGTGCCGGACTCAGCGACAGCATTTCTAAACGGCAAGGCCGCATTCACGTTCTGGAATGATTATAGTTTGTGCGACCGTTGATCAACTCCTATCAACCGGCGTCATGTCGCAGCACTGATCTGAATCAAATGCCGTTTTCCGCGTCATCCACGAGCACGACAGGGTCGGGTATTCCTGACTTGTTCTTCTGACCTCAAAAAGAGATGCTCATCCATAGGTTAAGTAATGATTTCAACCCTTTGGTTTCGGTTCAGTTCTCGGTTCAACGGTTTTCATTTTGAGTTTCGTAGTCAGTTAAGTGTTTCGCCCTTCCCCGTCGGCGTCGTGTTTTTGGTGATGTGTTTTTTTGTTGATAGGTAACGCAAGCCCGCCCTGTGGCGGGTTCCAGACGAGGAAACGGCAGCAATCGGCACCCGATACACGGTTTCGGGGCTGATTGCTGCCAAACTACCCCACAACGCAATCGAAATCCCCGAATGCAGAGCACCGGATAGGAAATCCCGAAAGGGACAGTCCGCCCCGATGCACCGCGTTTCCCCAAGGGAGCCCCGCAGAGTCTCTGCGCCCATCGCTTGTTCCATCGGGAGGCCCAGATGACAGCCCAGATCAACATGACCACAACAGTCATTCTCATGGCGCTGACCGCAAGCGGTTACGCGATCGCGACCCTCGGCATGAAACTCGCCTCCTACCAATTGAATGCCTTGGCACTGGTGTTGATGGCGACCGGGCTGGCAGGAGCGGCACTGGCAGAGATCACGCTGTTGCGACAGGCGAACCTGTCGGTCATCTACCTCGGGATCATCGCGGTTGAATCGCTGCTCGTGCTGTCCGTCGCCGCCGTGATCGGCGATCGCCTGACACCGGTCCAGCTCTCGGGCGGGGCAATGGTGCTGGTCGGGATGATCCTGGTGTCGCAGTGATGGCTGGACACCCGATGCGGCGCTGATACGGTCGGAGCGACTCGCATCAACCGGAGCCGAAAATGTCCCTGACCGACGTTCTTTCACGCATCGACACGGATCTGCCCGCCGCAACAGACCGCCTCATGGATCTCCTGCGCATCCCGTCGATCTCGACCGATCCGGCCTTCAAATCGGATTGCGACCGGGCCGCCGATTGGCTGGTCTCTGACCTCAACAGCCTTGGCATCACCACGGAAAAGCGCGCGACACCGGGTCACCCCATGGTCGTTGGCCATCTGGACGGCACCGGCCCGCACCTGCTGTTTTATGGACACTATGACGTTCAGCCTGTCGATCCGCTGAACCTCTGGAATCTCGACCCGTTCGATCCTGACATCCAAGACACGCCCGCAGGCAAGGTGATCCGCGGTCGCGGCAGTTCGGATGACAAGGGACAGTTGATGACCTTTGTCGAAGCCTGCCGGGCGTGGAAGGCGGTACATGGCACCCTGCCCTGCAAGCTGACCTTCTTTCTGGAAGGCGAAGAAGAAAGCGGCTCTCCCAGCCTGGTGCCGTTCATGAAAGAACACGCAGACGAGTTGACGGCCGATATTGCGCTGATTTGCGATACGGCAATGGTCTCGCCTGGTGTACCGTCCATCGCGGGGCAGCTGCGCGGGATGCTCAAGGATGAATTTACCATCCACGGGCCGACCCGCGATCTGCATTCCGGCCATTACGGTGGACCGGGCCTGAACCCGTTGCGCGAAATCTCGCGGATCGTTGCCTCGTTTCACGACACTGAAACAGGGGCCGTGGCGGTCGATGGATTTTACGAAGGCGTCCCCGAGGTGTCCGACGAGATGCTGCGCCAGTGGCAGAACTGCGGCTTTGACGAAGCCGCCTATCTTGGCGGGGTCGGATACACCCAGGCACATGGTGAGAAGGCCTATTCGACGCTGGAACAGCAATGGGCCCGCCCGACCCTTGAAATCAACGGGCTGTGGGGTGGCTATCAAGGGGCCGGAACCAAGACCGTGATCCCCGCCGAGGCGCATTGCAAGCTGACCTGTCGGCTGGTCGGCGACATGGATCCCGATCGCCTGCGCACGCGCATTCGCGCCCACGTCGAGACTCGTTTGTCGCCCGACGCACGAGTCACATGGGATGGCGATCTGGATGGGTCCCCCGCCTCGGTCATGAACACCGATCGCCCGGAATTCGAGGCCGCGCGACAGGCGCTGTCAAATGAATGGAACCGCGAAGCGGTGATCGTGGGCATGGGCGGATCGATTCCCATTGCCGGGTTCTTCAAGGACATTCTTGGACTGGATTCGATGTTGATCGGCTATGCCAACGAGGACGATGCCATTCATTCACCCAACGAGAAGTACAATCTTGCCAGCTTTCACAAAGGCATCCGCAGCTGGGCGCGCATACTTGATGCGCTGACCCGGGCATGAGCGTCCTTCCCGGTTTCACCGATGCCAGTGCCGAGGTGAACGGCCAGACCATCGCCTATTCCCGCGCCGGCGATGGTCCGCCGGTTCTGCTGTTGCACGGCTTTCCCCAGATGCGCGCCATGTGGCGTGGAATTGCCCCCGTTCTGGCGCAACGCTTCACGGTGATCGCCGCCGATCTGCGGGGCTATGGCGAGAGCAGCAAGCCGGAGGCGGTTCAGGAGTATTCCTTTCGCAACATGGCCGCCGATCAGCGGGCGCTGATGGCATCGCTGGGGTTTGACAGCTTTCATCTGGTCGGGCACGACAGGGGCGCACGCACCGCGCATCGTCTGGCGCTGGACTCAGCGAAAGCTGTGCGCAGCCTGACCCTGATGGACATCGTTCCGACGCATTTTCTGCTGGATAAGCTGGGCAAAGAGGTGGCAACCGCCTATTATCACTGGTTCTTTCTCGCTCAACCCGCTCCCTTCCCCGAGACCATGATCGGACAGGACAGCGACTGGTATTACGAGAGCTGCCTCACGGCATGGGGCGGAGCCGAGCTTGAAGACTTCGATCCCGAGGCGCTGTATGCCTACAGGCAAAGCTGGCGCTGGCCTGACGCCATTGCCGCGATGTGCAACGACTATCGCGCGGCGATCCAATACGACTTTGCCCATGATGCCGCCGATCTCGGGCGTCGCGTGACCTGCCCTTCGCTCGTGCTCTACGGCGTGGATGGCGCGATGGCCAAGGCGTACGATGTTCCTGCAAGCTGGGCTGATCGGCTGACTGACATGCGCGCCCGCGCGCTGCCCGGCGGTCATTTCTTTCCCGACCTGCATCCTGCGGAGACCGCCGAAGTCGTACAGGATTTCCTGACGGAGCAATGACCCGGCGTCATTTGCGGCCAACCTTGCACCGGCATGGCAGACCCCCATCTTGAGGGCGCAACCTCCACGGACAAACCAATAGGATCACTCTCATGCGGCCCATCTCGCTGGTTCTCTCTTCCTTTCTTTCGGTCCTTGTTGCCCTGACCGTTCCGGCACAGGCAAAGGACACTGACATGATCACCGTGACCGGCGAGATCGGCTATCGCGAACGTAGCGCACTATGGCCGGAGAGTGTGGCGACCATCACCCTGAGCGATGTATCACGACAGGATGTCGCAGCCCCCGTGATCGCACAGATCGAATTCGCGATTTCCGGTGTGCCCGCCCCGTTCGAACTCAAGATACCAAAGACCAGTATGGCAACCGGGCATAGCTATGCGCTGCGCGCGACGATCCACGACAGTGACGGCACCCTGCGCTGGACAACCGATACCGTCTATCCCGTCGATCCTTTGCAGAGGCGGGCTGATCTTGGTTTGCTCACGCTCAGGCAGGTAGCGGCAACACGGTTGCATCTCGTAGGTGGCGAATGGCTGGTGGAGGATATCAATGGCGAAGGTGTCATGGATATCCTGCAAACAACGCTCGTCTTTGGCACCGATGGCCAGCTTTCGGGCACGGGGGGATGCAACCGCTACTCCGGCACCTATGAGTTGTCCGGAGATATGCTGAGCATTGGCCCCTTGGCATCCACCCGGATGGCCTGCCCCGAAGCGATCAGCAATCAGGAGAACCGGTTTTTCGAGACAATCGCCTCGCCGCTTCGCGCTGCCATGGATGAAACCCGCGCCCTGATCCTGACCGGCGAGGCGGGCAAGACACTCAGGGCGCGGCGCAGGTAGCCGGTTCAGACCAGTCCGCTGAACCGTTCGGGCAACAGGTATTGGGTATCGAAATCGGGGCAGTCGAACTCCCAATACCCGGTTTCGCCGCGTTTCTTCCAGGTCCGATGCATGCGTCGGCGCAGCGGCCCCATCTCAAATCCGTCCTGCATTTTCAACGCCGAAAACGCCTCGAACACCGCGCGGTCATTGCCGCGCGATTCGGCAAACCAGTGGCGGCCGATCGCGGCCTCCTTGATCCCGGCTCCCGTTGCCGCACTGATCACGTTGCGCCGATCCATCGCCTCGGAATAGGCGGCCAGATCGCAGAATTTGAGGTGCAGAAGGTATAGATGATCGGGGGTGTGCAATCGCTCATACTGGGTAAAATGCCCGCCGCGCGCGATCTTGGTCCCTGCCGAAATCACGCAGGGTTTCGAATAGTGCGGTGCTGGCCGCACATGACGGCGTGGCCCGAGGATTCGACCTTCAATCCTGTCAGGCTCAAGCTCAACCCGGTGGATCACTTCCAAACCCAGCGGCGTCAGAACCCGGTTGGGAGGAATCGCCTTCAGGAACTCTGGCAGGTCGATCCCGGCCACGGGATCCAGCACGACCAGTTCATCCACATCACCAACGATCACATGATCATAATAGCAACGCAGCCCCATCACGACATTGTTTAGCATCCGCCAGCGCTTCATGTCGAAATTCTTGTGCGGATCGCCCGGAATGCCGATCACGTTGCACCCTTGCGCCAGGTCGGACACGATCTCGCCGCGCCCGTGATTGACGATGTAGCAGTTCTGCCGACCCAGCAGGCCACCGTAGTGACGCAACCACGCCTTCAGGAAAAAGGCATCATCGCGTACCATCGTCAGGGCCGCCGCTGTCTGCATGAATGCAATCCTGCTCGCTGTTGCGTTTTGGCTTAGTCTTAGCGGCAATGGCGGTATAAGAGAATTTCTAATTTCGGGTTTCCGTCGCCCTGAAACATCCGCATCAGATGCTAGAAGGATCACGCCCTGCTCACTGCTGACTTTGCCCGAACCGGATTGATGGCGCAGCGCGCCGATACGCCCCCGACCCGCTTTCAGGTGCTTGGTGAGCGATCATCCGGCACCAACCTCGTCAAAAGGCTTCTGGGTCGCAATTCCGCATTGCAGCCAACAGAGGCGCTCGGCTGGAAACACGGTTTCCCCCAGGCCATGGCGATCCCTGCCGATCTTGCGGTGATCTGCGTCGTCCGAAACGCGGTGGACTGGGCACTGTCGATGCACTCCAAACCCTGGCATACGGTGCCAGAGCTGCAGCGACTGGCGTTTTCCGATTTCATTCGCACGCCTTGGCAGACCGTCATCGACCGCCCCCGCTACTTCGACGGCGTCGCCGATACAGTTGGTCAGCCTCTATTGCAGGATCGCGATCCGGTTACCGGCAGGACATTCGAAAACCTCATGGCGCTGCGTCGTGCCAAACTTGCGTCGCTGATGGGATACCTGAACCGCGACTGCACCTGTGTCGTCCTGCGGATGGAAGAGGTTCAGACCGAACCCGAACGCCGCATCGACGCTCTGCTTTCGGCCCTTGAGCAACCTCGGCGCGAAACCCCGTTTCGTCCGGTCGGCAAACGACTGGGCTCCAAATTCAAACCAGCGGTCCAACAGCGCCCGCAAACCCCGGACCGTATTTCATCGGATGATCTCGCTTATCTTTTGGCGCATCTTGATCGGGACGCAGAGGCCCGACTCGGATATCTCTATGAGAGTGACGAAACCTAGCGGCGTTTGCCAAAGCGCGCTTCAGCCAATCCCGCCGGTCGCGTCCGATGCAAGACGCCGACTCGCCCCAGACCATCGGCCAGGGTCTCTGATCAGGTACCCTGCCCGCCACGAGTGAGATCGCACGCGCGCCGACGACCTATACCCAGCCAATGGCAGAACGGGACATTTCGGCGCCTTCGCGCATGCCGTGTGTGCGCATCGTCGATGCATTTGCGTGGCAATTCAAGCCAATGCGTGAAGGGTGCCCACACGGCTTGGCATCGAAACGCAGCACAAAAAAAGGAGGAAGTGGCGCGGTTGACGGGGCTCGAACCCGCGACCTCCGGCGTGACAGGCCGGCACTCTAACCAGCTGAGCTACAACCGCGCAGTAGCGGCGGGATAGGCGAAGCAATTGCCATCGTCAAGCGCATAAAGGAACCATGCCACCTCTGCGTTTCCCGGTAATCCCCTGGGACCCGCAGTCATCGGAAAACCACAGGGAAAACGAAAAGGCCGGTAATCGCGAGCCTGTCTCGTTGTTCGCGGGGAATACGCAGCAGTGGCGCGGTTGACGGGGCTCGAACCCGCGACCTCCGGCGTGACAGGCCGGCACTCTAACCAGCTGAGCTACAACCGCCCGCTGCGTCAGGCGGTAATATGGCGCGCTCCCTGCCCCGTCAAGCCGGGTTTGCGCAGAAATTCATTTTTCCGTGGCGCATTCGCGGTCTTCGCCCGAACTGTGCCCCGCGCCACGATGCGCCCTCGCTGCATCCGGGACATGGCTGGCCATCCGCGGCCAGAGAACGGCCCATGTGGCTCCCTCACTTGGATGCGCCCGGTACAACATCTCGAAGCCGTTGCTGACGCCCATGCGGAATTGACTATTCGCCGCGTCGATGTTCCGTTTGTGCATGTTCCGTGGTCCTCTACCAGATGTTCCAGCGCTTTTTGTCCAGGCCTCGGTGACGCAGCACGATGGCCGCGCGATTAGCGCGACGGGCATCGGAACCAATATCGCGGAGGCGGAACTGCGTCACGATGGTGAGCGTGCAGAGCGGATGGCACATGCGCTGCGAGGAGAGCGTGGTGCCCTGCCCTGGGCGCAAGCGACCGCGCCGATCTTTGGGATGGCCGCTGGCCGCGATGGCGTGGCCCAGGTTCAATCTCGCGCCATACTGGAACTGATCGAACGCTGGACCTGTCAGTCGTGGTGGGCCGGGACCTTGCCCGCGAGCCAACCCGGCCCACCTACAGAGGCCGCTTTTGCAAGAGCGCAAGAGAATTGGAAACGTCGCACGCCCCGCCGGACAGGGTTGCTGCAACTTGGCAACCCACTGTTGCCGCCGACCTGTGTCGCCTGGTCCTGTGATCGATCCGGCCATTCACTTTGTTTTGGCACGGCATGCGGGATGGATGGACCCAAAGCGATGACCGCAGCGTTGCGCGAACTCTTTCAGATGGAATTCGGCCTGTCCGTCATTCAACACCGCAAAGCCGGAGGTGTTGAGTTGACAGGATCAGAACTGCACATTCTGGATCGAGCAGATTTGCTCTCGGTCGAAACCATGACCGATCATTTTCAAGAAGCCGGCGACACGAACAACAGGTTTCAAGGCGACCTTTTCAAGGCCCTCGCCGACGCGGGCATTCCAGTCGCCGTAAACCAGCTTGAACACGCCATTGACGGGCATCGGATCGTGATCGCGACATCTGCCGACCTTGAGGTGGTTTCGTCCGGTGAAAATTGGTGCGACACTGCGTTGCGCTGGAAACTCTACGGAGCCTGACACCTCATGCCTGAACCCAATCTGCGCCTCCACCTCTTTGGACGCTTTCGGGTCACGCTGGCGGGTGAGGAGATCCCGGTAAGATCGGCTTCGGCGCGGGCAATTCTCGCCTATCTTGCGGTCTGCAAGAATCATTCCGAGGATCGCGGGCGTCTTGCCGCAACAATCTGGGAATCGTCAGTAGACGCACGGGCTCGCCAGAACCTGCGGCAGGCGCTCCACGCGCTGAGCCGCCCGGACACACCGCTTGCACCTGTTCTGCGCGCCGACCGGACGCGCGTTGCGCTGGAACCGGATTTCGTCGAAACCGATGTCAGACTCCTGCTGCAGGAAATCGACGCTGGCCATGTCCGCGACGAGCTGATTCATGGGGCGCTTCGACCCGACTATCTGCTGGCTGCCGAGCCTGTGCGCGGCGAGTTGTTTGACAGCTGGTTGCGCCTGCTGCGTCAGGACATGGAGAACCGCCTGCGAGAACGGCTGGCAAAGCTGATGGAGCAGCCGGACCCGACGAGTGCCCGGCGCGCGGCCGATGCGCTGCTGGCGCTGGATCCTGCCGACGAACAGGCTGTTCGGTTCCTGATCCAGTACCATCACACCAACGGTCAAACCGCACAGGCCCTGCGGACCTATGAGGCGCTATGGACCTATCTGGAAGAAGAGTTTGACGCCGAACCAGGGCATGAGACCATTGCCCTGATTGCCAGGATCAAGGCGCAGGAGCCAACTCCGGCAATGGATATGCAAACCAACCCCGCGCAGCACTTGCGGATCGGATTGACGCCGGTGACGGCGGGCGGATCATCCTATGCGACCGGTGTCGCCTGCCTGTTCCGCGCCGAGTTGATGGCGACGCTGCTGCGCTTCCGTGCGTTCGAGATTGTCGATCTGAGCATTGCAAGCGCCCCGGTCGACTATGCGCTCGACGTCTCAATCGGTGGCGACGAACGCGAACTCCTGTTGCTGGCCGTGCTGAAACGCAGCAGCGACGGGGCCGCGTTGTGGAGCGATCGCTGGACGGAGCTGACCGATCACTGGCTGCAAACCCAGGCTGCCATCGTCAGCCGATTGGCGTCTTCGCTGTCGATCTATGTCTCCCTGACCCGGATACAGGAACTGCGAAGGACCGAATTCGGGGCGAGCGCGTTTGACGACTGGCTGATCGGTAATCAGCATCTGGATGAATTCCGCGCCGAAGGCCGCGCCGCCGCCGCGCGGTGCTTCAAGCGTGTGATCGAAAAGGCACCCGAGGCCTCGATGGGATACAGCAGCCTGGCCCGCCTGATGAACGCGATGCATCTGATGCAGCCCTGTATGTTCCGCCAGAAAGAGACCCACCGGGAGAGCAAGCGACTTGCGAGCAAGGCGGTTGCGCTCGACCCGCTGGACGCGCGTGCGCATCTGCACCGGGCCTGGGCCTGTTGTCTTTTGGGCGAATACGATCAGGCCTCTGCCGGGTTTGCGATGGCGCGGCAGTGCAATCCGAACGATCCCTGGACGATGCTGTCCTCGGGCCTGGGGGCCGCCTTTTCCGACGAATTGCCCCTTGCCACCGAACTCAGCCAGAGAGTGATCCGCGAGGGCTGGACCACCGCGCCCTTCCAATGGGGGTTTCACATGCCGATCCGGTTTCTTGCCGGTGATTACGAGGGCTGTGTTACTGCCGCCGAGAACGCGGGCACCGCGATCCTCAATGTTCCGGCATGGAAGGCCGCCGCGCTCTGGCATCTGGGCCGAAGAGCCGAGGCGCAGACATCTTGGGCAGAGTTCGAAATGTTGTCACGATCACACTCCACAGACAGTACCAAGCCGAGCAGCCAGACGATCTGTGAATGGTATCTGTCCTGCTTTCCTGTCCGCAATTCAACGCAACGCCGCAAAATGGCGGAGGGTGCGGCAGGCGCGGCAGGGCTTCAGCTGCATTGTGTACAACAATAACCGGCCAGGTAGGGCCGCAGGAATTCATCCAGAGGATTTTCGCCGTCCAACTGAACAACGTATCCTGCGGCATCGCTATCGCTTGCGGTTCCGCCTGCAAACGGGGTCGGCCAATCCTGATCGGATGAACTCCAGGACACCTCGCTGTACATTCTTGGCAGGCTGACCGTCGGCCAGAGATCCTGCTCCAGAGCAGTATGCTGAAATTCGATCGCTTCAGGCTCGGGCAACACGATGGAGAACCTGTCAGGACGCCGTAAGAGCAACTCAATCTCAATGATGTTCTCGCGGAGCGCATAGTCGTCCTCGGTCAGACGGTCATTTTCCGGCAGGTTCGCGAGCGAGTGCTCAAACGCCTCCTTCGTGAAAACGATCAATCGCCCGTCAAGCTCTGTTCGTGCACCCGAAGGATGGCTTTTGGGGTTAATGCTCCATGCCTCGATCAATCCGCCGATCACCCGCAGCGCCTTGCGCGTCTTGAGCTCGATCGGGTTGTTTCCGAATACGGTGTATCGCGGTGCCATCTCAAAATCTCCTAAACAGCCAATGTTCCACCAATGGAGGATAACCTGACTATACGGGAAGCCGCCAAATTGAATAGGTATCCGTCAGCCGCAGGTTGCATGCATTGACGCAACATTGACGGTTCCACATACGAACGCGCGCTAAGCGTGTGTCAGCCGCAGGGCCTGCCGATTAGCAGGTCCGCTTCGCGGTGTTAGAACAAGAACTTTTGATTGGAAAACGTCATGGCCTTTATTCCCAACGACCCCCGCTTTGCCAACCAGTGGCATCTGCTGAACGACACAAACGGACAGTTCGACCTGAATGTGGTCGATGCCTGGGACGACTATGACGGCTCGGGTGTCCGGGTCGCAGTCATCGACCGGGGATTTGACTACAACCATCCCGATTTTGACAACTACCGCACCGATCTGGACTGGGATTTTGAGGACGGCGATGCCGTCGCCCTGCCCGACGTGAATGAAGGGGACAACCACGGCACACCGGTGATGGGCATCATCGGGGCCGCTGCAGATGGAGAGGGCACTGTCGGCGTGGCCTTCGGGGCCGATCTGATTGGCTACAAGACCGACTGGTCCCGCGACCAGATCGAAGACGCGATCAATCTGGCCGTGACCGCCAACCACGACGTGGTCAGCATGAGCTATGGCGAAGGATCCGGTGTTTTCCAGGATCGCGATGGGTTGATCAGTGCGGTGAACAACGCGCTGGCCAATGGCCGGACGGTTGGCGGCGTTGACCTGGGAACGGTCTTGGTCAAATCATCGGGCAACAGCCGCGCACCTGCCAACAACGCTCTGCGCGAGGAAGGCACCGCCGAAGCCATCGACTCGCATCGAGGCACCATTTCCGTGGCCGCCGTCCGTCAGGATGGACAAGTCACCGATTTCTCGACACCGGGCGCAAACGTACTGGTTTCCGCCTTTGCCGATGATCTCAACAACAATCCGTCCATATCCACGACCGACAATACCGGAGCAGCCGGATACACCAATACCGACTACACCAACACATTCGGTGGTACATCCGCCGCCGCCCCGCAGGTGGCGGGCGTGGTTGCCCTGATGCTCGAGGCAAACCCCGATCTTGGCTGGCGCGATGTCCAGTCGATCCTGTCCTATTCCGCGCGCCACGTGGGCAGCGATGTTGGTGCCGCGGCGCAAGGGTTCGAACAGGGAACTGCGGGGGCCGCAAGCTGGCGGTGGAACGATGCCGACAATTGGAACGGTGGCGGGCTGCACGTCTCAAACGACTATGGTTTTGGTCTGGTCGATGCCAAGGCAGCGGTCAGGCTGGCGGAAACCTGGACCAGCACCTCGACCAGCGCCAACGATGCGACGACGTTTCAGGATGGGTTGAACGGCAATGTCACCATCGCAAACGGTTCGGCCTCTGGCGGTTCGAATTTCTTCAACATCAACGAGGCCACCAACATTCGGATCGAACATGTGTCGCTTGAGGTCGAGATTGTCTCAGCCGCTGATCTTGCCGATCTCGAAGTCTATCTGACCTCGCCCCAGGGCACCCGGATTCAGCTGATCGCCGACACCGGGGATACCCAGAACTACAGCGGCGAATGGCGGTTTGGCGCAACAGGGTTCCGGGGCGAGATGAGCGCCGGAATGTGGACTGTGGAGGTGCGGGATGATGACAGCGCGATCAGTTCGCCCATCGTCATCAACGACCTTGACCTGCGCACCTATGGATCGTCGGTCACAAACGACGATCTGTTCATCTTTACCAATGAATTCTCGGACTACGCAGGGGTTGCCGGTCACAGCACCAATTTCGCCGGCGGTGCCGGATCGGACACGATCAATGTGTCCGCCGTGAACGCAGCATCAATCATCAACCTGCAAATCGGCCAGGGTGTCATCGACGGTGTGGCGGTCACAATGTCGAGCATTCAGGACGTCTATGGCGGTGACCATCAGGATATCATCTTTGACGGAGCCGGGTCCAATGACATCTATGGCATGCGCGGCAACGACATTCTGCGTGACACCACCGCTGGCGGCAATGACCGCTATTACGGCGGCGAGGGCAACGACACGATTCAGGTCTACTCCGCCATCGCAGCCGATGCCTTTTACGGTGGCGCAGGCAGCGACACCATCAACTGGGCGCAGAGCGGCGAAACCTCGGCCACATTCGATCTTGCCGGTAACGAAGCCCGTGACAGCAACGGCAATACCGAGGTCATGAGCAGCTTTGCCAATATTGTCGGCACCGCTTATGGCGACACCATCATCGAAAGCAACGCAACCAACGATATCGATGGATATGACGGCGACGACACCGTCATCGTGACAACCGCAATCGCCGCAGACGCCTTTCACGGAGGCTCTGGCCGGGACACCATCGACTGGTCAGCGGTCAGCGAGAACGGCGCGACATTCAACCTTGCGACCGGGCTGGCCACGGACTCGGTTGGCAATACCGAAGTCATGGATAGTTTTGAAAACATTGTCGGCACGGAAAATGATGACACCATTATCGAGAGCATCGCAGCCAATGATATCAACGCGCGCGGCGGGGATGACCTTGTCACTGTCACGTCGGCAATCGGCAGTGACAGCTTTCGTGGCGGCTTTGGCAACGACACCATCGACTGGTCGGGATCGTCCCAAGCCAATGGCGTCTACAATTTCGTTCTCGGCCGGGCCATATCCGGCGCCAATGAAGAGATCATGGAAGGGTTCGAGAACTTCATCGGCACAAACCAAGCCGATACCATCATCGAAGGTAACGGCCCCAACGTCATCCATGCCGGAGGCGGCAACGATACGGTCGAGGTGACCACGGTGATCGGAGTCGACAGCTTTACCGGTGGGTTCGGGACCGACACCATCGACTGGTCCGGCTCGACGCAGGCGAACGGCGTCTATAACATCTCTGGCGGCACCGCGACGTCGGGGCGCAACCAGGAGATCATGTCCGGGTTCGAGAACTTTATCGGCACCAACCAGCGCGACATCATCATCGAAGGCAACGGCACCAATGTGATCAATGCAGGTGGCGGCAACGACACGGTCGAAGTTCACACGGCGATCGGGGTCGACAGCTTTGACGGCGGCTTTGGCAACGACACCATCGACTGGTCAGGTTCGTCACAGGCGAATGGTGTCTATGACATCTCCGACGGCACCGCAACGTCCGGAAACAACGTCGAAACGATGTTCGGGTTCGAGAACTTCATCGGCACCAACCAGCGGGACATCATCATCGAAGGTGCGGGAACAAATGTCATCGACGCAGGCGGCGGCGACGACACGGTCGAGGTCAACACCACCATCGGTGTCGACAGCTTCACCGGCGGGTTCGGGACCGACACCATCGACTGGTCGGGATCATCGCAGGTCAATGGAACCTATGATCTGTCCGGCGGCACCGCCAGCGCGGGTGGCCAGTCCGAAACGATGTTCGGGTTCGAGAACTTCATCGGCACCAGCCAGCGGGATATCATCATCGAAGGCGTGGGAACCAATGTCATCGACGCGGGTGCGGGCAATGATATCGTAACCGTCGGCACAATCGTCGGCGTTGACTCCTATGACGGCGGCGCCGGTATCGACCTGATCGACTGGAGCGGCGTCAACCAAGGCGGTATCAGTTTCAATCTCGGCACGGGTACGGCCACTGCTGGGGGTGGCCAGGTCGAGACCATGACACACTTCGAGAACTTCTATGGAACCGACCTCAATGACAACATTCGCGGGTCCTCCGACAGCAACCTGTTGCGAGGCATGGACGGCGATGATGCAATGCGCGGCCTGCAAGGGCATGATCTCATGGCGGGCGGTGACGGCAACGACAACATGCGCGGCAACGGCGGCAGTGACACGCTCAGCGGCGATGCCGGGAATGATACTCTGCGCGGAGGCGGCGGTGGCGATACGCTTCTTGACGGCGATGGACGTGACCAGATGTTCGGTCAGGGTGGCGCTGATACCTTCAGCTTGATCGTCGACGATTTCATCGATCGCGTGCGTGACTTCGCACTCGGCTCCGATCTGATCGAACTGACCGGATTCGACTATGACGACCTCAACATCGTGGATATGGCGTCGGGAAATGTGCGGATCTTTTATGGCACCGACAGCGTCATCTTGAATGACAATGACGATACGCTTGCAGCCGCAGATTTTTCGAGCGACGACTTCCTGTTCGTCTGATCTGTCCCCGGTACGGGATTGTCCTTGCGGATCTGTCCGAGAATGGGTCGCCGTCTCGCAAGCATATCCTGACCTACACTGTTTCAGGCCTGAGCCCTTGGTGGTTCAGGCCTGTTGCATAACTGTACTGGAGAATGTCAACGCCTGGCCAAGGCGTCGGACAACACCGACAGGACCTGCTGTTCGGGCACATCCGATGTTACAAAGGCCTCGCCGATGTCGCGCGCCAGAATGAACCGCAGCTGCCCGTCCACGACCTTCTTGTCCTGTCCCATCAGGTCCAGCAGACGCGCGGCGGGCGGCAATGCCCCTTCGATATCCGCCAGATCGGTCTTCATGCCCATATCGCGCAGGTGCGCGCGCACACGGCTGGGGCATTCCTGACTGCACAGTCCCATGCGCGCCGACAGTTCAAACGCCAGCGCACAGCCAATCGCAACCCCCTCCCCATGCAAGAGCCGCTGCGAATATCCGGTCGCCGCCTCGAGCGCATGGCAAAAGGTGTGGCCCAGGTTCAAGAGCGCACGGTCGCCCTGCTCGGTCTCGTCCCGCGCAACGATATCCGCTTTCATCTGCACCGACCGGCGCACCGCCTCGACGCGGGCGGCCATATCACCCGCCGCCAGCGCCGGACCGTTTATCTCGAGCCAGTCGAAAAACCCCGCATCGCCCAGCAGACCGTATTTCACCACTTCGCCATAGCCCGCGAGGAAATCCCTTGGCTTCAGAGACCCGAGGATCGCGGTATCCGCCAGCACATGCACCGGCTGGTGAAAGGCGCCGATCAGGTTCTTGCCCTGCGGTGCATTGATGCCGGTCTTGCCGCCAACCGAACTGTCCACCTGTGCCAAGAGGCTGGTGGGAATCTGCACGAACCGCACCCCGCGCCGCAGCACCGCCGCCGCGAACCCGGCCAGATCGCCGATCACGCCTCCGCCAAAGGCAACGACCACATCGTTGCGCTCGACCTTTTGATCAAGCAGCCACTCCACCGTGCGGCCGAACTGCGGCCAGCCCTTGGTCGCCTCGCCCGGCGGCAGGGCCAGCGCGGTCATCTCGATCCCTTGCGCCGCCAGACCGGCGCGCAAGCTCTCCAGATGCAACGCGGCCACTGTTTCATCACTCACCACCGCCACCCGGGGCCGGTGCAGGAACGGCGCAATACGCGCGCCCGCGTGGTCGATCAAGTCAGGCCCGATCTCGACATCATAGGACCGCGCCCCAAGGGCGACATGAACGGTTTCCTGCATCGCTATTCCACTTCCAGAACATCCGGGCGCGTTGCCAGAACGCTCAGCACCCGATCAACCATCTGCTCGATCGACGCGTAACCATCGGAAACAACGGACAGATCCGCCTCTGAATAGATCGGCACGCGCGCATTGAATATCTCTTCCAGAGTCCCGCGCGGATTGCCCGTGCGCAGCAAGGGCCGGGTCTCCTTGTGTTTTACCCGGTTCCACAGCACCGGCAGATCCGCGTTCAACCACAGCGACACGCCGCGCGCGGAAATCATCTCGCGGTTCGCTGCCGCCAGGAACGCGCCGCCGCCGGTCGACAGCACACAGCACTCGCCATCAAGAAGCCGCGAGATGACCTGGCTTTCCTTCTGACGGAAAAACGGCTCGCCATCGCGTTCGAAAATCTCGGGCACGGTCCTGTCGGCGGCCTTCTCGATCTCAGCATCGCTGTCCAGGAACGGCGCGCCCAGCCTCGCCGCAAGCGCCCGGCCAACCGCGGTCTTGCCCGCACCCATCATGCCCACCATGACCACGGTCTTTTTCAACCGTCCAGAATGCGGTTTCGTCCGCACTTTCGTCATGTTTTGCTCATTTTTGCTCATTCTTCTCTGAATGACGTGATCTTCCCGAAAAGGCCATATATATATATTCAAAAGACTGAAACAGGACAGTGCAGCCAAATGCGTAGATTGTTTAAATTATTGTTGTATCTCGTCTGCTTGGCGTTCATCGCCGTGGTTGCCTATGCCTATATCGGGCCGTGGTTCGGTTATGATTTTTCAGAACCTCAAACCGAGATAAGAGAGCCGGTTGAGCTGGATGTCGATTAAAACCGCGCTGGCGCTTGTCCTTCTCCCGGCTTCCCTCTGTGCACAGGAACCTCTTTCGGTGATCGAATGGCTGGGCCAGCATCCTCCCGATGCGGCCAACCCGGTGCATCTGGAGCCGCCGGTCGTGCAAAGCGCCAGACAGCCGGAAATCGAGGTCAGCATACTCGCTGCCGCAGCCATCGCCGTGGGGCTGGTGCCAAATGACGTGACCGGCCTTCCCCTTGATCTTTGGGCCGGCAGCGATGTGAACAATCTGGCCCGTTTGATCGCCGATGTTCCCGTCGCACGCAGTCCGGCCATGCAGACTCTGCTTTACACACTGCTGCTGACCGACGCGTTGCCGCCGGATGGTGAAACAGCGGCCGAAATGTTGTTGCTGGCGCGCATCGATCGCCTGCTTGCGCTTGGCGCAACCGACCCGGCGCAGTCGCTTGCGGAACAGGCCGATCCGACGAACAGCGCCGCATTGTTTCAACGCTGGTTTGACGCCACGCTGTTGACCGGCGACGAAGACCGTGGCTGCGCAGCGCTTGCCCAGGCCCCGCATCTCTCGCCCCGCTATGCGACACGTATCTTCTGTGATGCGCGGCGGGGGGACTGGCAAACTGCTGCGCTGACGCTGGAAACCGCGCATGCGCTCGAACTCCTGCCCCCCGAACAGCTTGATCTGCTCGACCGGTTTCTCAGCCCGGACATCTTTGAAGGTGCTCCGCCACTCCCCGCGCCCGCCGACCCGGATCCGCTGACATTCAGGCTGTTTGAAACCATCGGAGAACGCTTGCCCACGGCGTCTCTGCCCCGCGCCTTTGCAACCGCCGATCTGCGGGACATCGCGGGTTGGAAAGCCCAGATCGAAGCCGCCGAGCGGCTCTCCAGCATCGGTGCCTTGGCGCCAAACCAGCTTCTCGGTCTGTACACCGCGCAGCGCCCATCAGCCTCTGGCGGTGTCTGGGACAGGGTCAGCGCGCTGCAGAAATTTGATAATGCCGTGCTCGCCCGCGACGCCGCCGCCGTCACGCAGACCCTGCCGCGGGCCTGGCGCGCCATGCGCGACGCCAACCTTGCGGTTCCGTTTGCCCAGCTCTTTGCCGACGACCTCGCCAAGGTTGCCCTCACCGATCCGGAAACGCGCGATTTGGCCTGGCGCATCCGTCTGCTGTCCTCCTCCTACAAGATTGCCGGCGCGGCACTGCCAAAGGATGACGCGGACAGCCGCTTTCTCGCCGCACTGGCAAGCGGAGAGCCGACCCGTGTTGCCCCACCCAATGACATTGCCGCCGCAATTGCAGAGGCGTTTGAACTGCCCGCCACGTCTACCGGTCCAGACCTGCCACCGCTTGGCGAGGCCCTGCTCATCGCGATCCGCGATTTTGACAGCGGCACCGACG
The DNA here is from genome assembly GCF_032595355.1 of Sedimentitalea todarodis. Classification (NCBI taxonomy): domain Bacteria; kingdom Pseudomonadati; phylum Pseudomonadota; class Alphaproteobacteria; order Rhodobacterales; family Paracoccaceae; genus Sedimentitalea; species Sedimentitalea todarodis. The sequence continues at coordinate 126,418 of NZ_JASMWN010000004.1, forward strand.
GCAACATCGCAAACCTGACCCAGGCGCTGGCGTCATTGCGCGCCTTTGGACTTGAAGAAACGGCAAGGCAGGCGGCGCTGCAACTGATGCTGCTCGGAGAGACCTGACCATGGCTGGTCCTGATGACGGTGTGCAGTGGATTTCCATATTTCTCGAAGCGCAGGCAGCCGAGCTTGGTGCGGCGACCAACACGCTTCTGGCGTATGGCCGTGATCTCAAGGATGTGTTGGCCTGGCTGCAGCGGGGCAAGCACACCTTTGATGCCCTGACGCGCGAGCAGATCGAGGAATACCTGATCCATTGCGACGCGCAGGGCCTGTCAAAATCCACCCGCGCCCGCCGCCTGTCGGCGATCCGGCAGCTCTATCGTTTTGCGTTCGAAGAAGGCTGGCGCGCCGACAACCCCGCTATCCAGATCAGGGGACCTGGGCGTGACAAGCGTTTGCCAAAGACGCTGGATGTCGCCGAAGTCGACCGCCTGCTTGCTGCTGCCCGCGAGACCGGGCGCAGCCCGTCGGACCGATTGCGCAATACCTGCCTCATGGAGCTGCTTTACGCCACCGGAATGCGGGTCAGCGAGTTGGTCGCTTTGCCCGTTTCCGCCGCACGTGGCGATCCACGAATGCTGCTGATCCTCGGCAAGGGGGGCAAGGAACGCATGGTTCCGCTGTCACCGCCTGCCCGCGCCGCGCTCACCACCTGGCTTGGCGCGCGGGACGGTGCAGAGGAGAAGGCCGCCGCCAAAGGTGTGCTCCCTTCGCGCTTTCTCTTTCCGTCGCGGGGCAAGTCCGGCCACCTGACCCGGCATCGATTTTACCTGCTGATCAAGGAACTGGCGGCCGCCGGTGGTGTTACTCCTGCCAAGGTTACGCCTCACACCCTTCGCCATGCGTTTGCCACGCATCTTCTGGCCAATGGCGCCGATCTGCGTTCGATCCAGACGCTTCTGGGGCATGCCGATGTCGCCACGACCGAAATCTACACCCATGTTCTTGACGAACGGCTGACAGAACTGGTGATGGAGCATCATCCCCTGGCCCGTGGCCGCAAAGCTCCGAAGTCCGAGACATAGCGCCGTCCCTCTTGATCCGGCACGCGCGCGACCCCATAACCGGTTCAGCATCAAGGATACCCAATCAACCTATGGAAACGAGTTCCTCTGTCATGGACGTCGCCTTCTGGATGACCAGCGCCGCGATCCTGCTCCTTCTGGTCCTGTCGGCCTTTTTTTCCGGCTCGGAAACCGCATTGACGGCGGCCTCGCGCGGCAAGCTGCGAAGCCAGGCCGACAAGGGATCGCGCGGGGCGGAAAAGGCGTTGGCGATCACCGAAGACAGCGAGAGGCTGATCGGATCGGTCCTGCTCGGCAACAACCTCGTGAACATTCTTGCAACGTCACTGGCAACCGCGCTCTTTACCCGTGCGTTCGGCGAATCCGGCGTGGCGCTGGCGACGCTGGTGATGACGATTCTGGTTCTCGTCTTCGCGGAAGTGCTGCCCAAGACCTATGCCATCATCAACTCCGAAAAAGCCGCCGCCGCCGTTGCGCCGGTGATCAGCCTCGTCGTGACGGTCTTTGCCCCCGTTGTCATGGCCGTCCGATTTCTCGTGCGGGGTGTGCTGCGCCTCTTTGGCGTCGAAATCGACCCCGACAGCCATGTTCTCGCGGTGCGCGAGGAAATTGTCGGGGCGCTGCAATTGGGTCATTCCGAAGGCGTCGTGGAAAAGGAAGACCGCGACCGCATCCTGGGCGCGCTCGATCTGGGCGAACGCACCGTGGAAGAGATCATGCTGCACCGTTCCGGCATTGAAATGATCGACACCTCAAGTCCGCCGGAAGACATCCTGCAGCAATGTCTGGATAGCCCCCATACACGACTACCGGTGTTTCGCGACGAACCCGAGAACATCATCGGCGTCGTGCATGCCAAGGATCTGCTGCGCGCCATGTACAAGATGGTCAGCGGCGCGAGCGGCAACGCCCAGCCGCTAAAGCGGTTCCGGATCACCGACGTGGCCAACCCGCCCTATTTCATTCCTGAAACCACGACCCTTGATGACCAGATGCGGCAGTTCCTGCGCATGCGGACGCATTTTGCGCTGGTGGTCGATGAATACGGCAGCCTGCAGGGGCTGATCACGCTCGAGGACATCCTGGAAGAGATCGTCGGCGAGATTACCGACGAGTTCGACCCGGACGCCGAACTGCCGGTTACACGAACAGAGGACGGGCAGTTCATCATCGATGGAGCGATGACGATCCGCGACCTGAACCGCACCACCGACTGGGGTTTGCCCGATGACGAGGCCAACACCATCGCCGGCCTGGTCATCCACGAGGCACAGATGATCCCGGTGATCGGCCAGGTGTTTTCCTTCCACGGCTTCCGGTTCGAGGTGATGGCGCGGGACGGCAACCGGATCACCGGGCTGAAAATAAGGCCCCTGTAACGACAGGCGACAGGGGGCGCTGTCCCCTCCGGTTAATATCGGTGATTTTCTCCGTTCACCCCCCGGAGTATTTCCCGCAAAGATGAAGGAGCGAAAGGATCAGGCGCGCAGGCGGATGCCTTTCGGATCAAAAGGTGGTTCGGCAAGGATGGTGGCACCATGGGGTCGGCCCAGAACCATGACCTCGACCCTGTCTCCGGCGGCGACCATTCGCACAAAGCCAAGCGCAAGACTCTGCCCCACCGTGTAGCCATAGGTGCCTGACGTGACGCGGCCGATGCCCTGGCCATCCCTGAAGATCGGCTCGCCACCGGTAGCATCCGCATGCGAGGCGTCGGTATCGGCGGCATCCAATGCCAGTAACACCAACCGTTCCCGCGCGGGCAGAGCCAGGGCTTCGGCGGCAGCGGATATGTTCAGGAACGTCTTGTCCATCTTGCAGAGCCGGTCGAGCCCGACCTCTTGCGGGTGGTATTCCGGCGAGTATTCGCGGCCCCAGGAGCCATAGCCCTTTTCGATGCGCAGGCTCATCAGGGCGCGGCTGCCCACGGGCCCCGCACCGACTTCCTTGCCGGCCTCGATCAATGCCGCGTAGAGGCGCGACTGGTCGGCCTCGGCGCAGTGCAACTCCCAGCCCAGATCACCGGTAAAGGAGACCCGCAGGGCAAGGCATGCGATACCGGCGATCTCGATCCTCTGACTGCGCATGAATGGGAAATCATCGGTCGCGAGCGACGAATTGGTCAGCCGTTGCAGCAGCGCGCGGCTGTCAGGCCCGGCGACGTTGAACCCGCAAAGCGCGGTTGTGTGGCTTTCGAACGTGGTTCCTGTCGGCAGCGGGACCTGTTTGAAGAACCGCTGGTGATACCGCTCGGCCATCCCGGAACCGATGACCCAGAACTCATCCTCGGACAATCGCGTGACCGTGAAATCCCCGGCGATACCGCCGCGCTTGCCGATCAGGGGCGTCAGGCAGGAGCGGCCCACATTTTGCGGCATCCGGTTGGCAAAGACGGTGTTCAACCAATCCTCGGACCCGGATCCCGCGCAGCGATACTTGGCAAAGTTGGAGATATCGATGATCCCGGCACGGTCCCGCAGCATCCGGCATTCCGCGCCCACCGGCTCCCACCAGTTCTGCCGCGTGAAGCCGTTGGTGTCGGTGACGCCGGGTGCATCGGCGAACCACAGCGGGTGTTCCCAGCCGGTGTTGAGCCCCATGACCGCGCCCATTTCCTTTTGCAGGTCATGGACAGGGCGCATGCGTGCCGGCCGACCGGCGCTGCGTTCTTCGTTGGGGAAATGGATGGCAAAGCGATGCGCATACTGATCGCGCACCCGCGCCTTGGTGAACGCCCTGTCCGCCCATTCGCCAAACCGCGCCATATCCCAGGCGAACATGTCATAGCGGGTCTCGCCTTCGACAATCCATTGCGCCGCCATCAGCCCCATGCCGCCCGATTGGGAAAATCCGGGAATGATCCCGTTGCAGCAAAAGTAGTTCGACAGTTCCGGCACCGGGCCGAACAGCACGTTGGCGTCGGGCGACCAGATCATCGGGCCGTTGATCACCCGCTTGATCCCCGCTTGGCCAACCACCGGCACCCGTTCGATGGCGCGCATCATGTTGTCTTCAATCCGCTCGAGATCATCGGCAAAGAGTTCGTGGCCAAAACCCTGCGGCGTGCCCTCTTCGGCCCAGAAGCGCATGTCCCGCTCGTATGCGCCGACCAGCAGCCCCTTGCCCTCCTGACGCAGGTAGTATTCGCCATCCCGGTCGCTGACCGACGGCAGGCGGCGATCAAGGGCGGCGATCTCGGCGATGGTTTCGGTGACAAAATACTGGTGCTCGGTCGGTTGCAGCGGCAGGGTGATCCCCGCCATCGCCGCCACCTCGCGCCCCCAGAGACCGGCGGCGTTGATCACCCAGTCCGTCGCGATATCACCCTTGGCCGTGCGCACGATCCAACCGCCATCGGGCTTTTGTTCAGTGGCCGTGACCGGGCAGAATCGGATGATCTCTGCCCCGTTCTGGCGCGCGCCCGCGGCATAGGCATTGGTCACACCGCTGGGGTCGACATTGCCGCCGTCGGGCTCCCACATGATACAGCGGATGCCGTCAAAATTCACCAGCGGGTGCAGGCGCTCGGCTTCATCGCGGCTGATTTCGTAAAAATTCATGTCGTAGAGCTTTGCCTTGGCCGCCTGCAGCCGCAGTTGATGCTCGCGCGCCTCAGTCTGCGCGAGATAGAGCGAGCCAGGTTGAAAGACACCGCAGGACTGGCCGGTTTCCGCCTCGAGCGATTTATAGAGGTTCATCGTATAGTGCTGGATGCGTGAGATGTTGGTGCTGTCATGCAGCCCGTGAATGTTGGCCGCCGCGTGCCATGTGGAGCCGCTGGTCAGCTCGTCCCGCTCGAGCAGAACCACGTCGCTCCAGCCGAGCTTGGTCAGGTGATAAAGGATCGAGCAGCCAATGACGCCGCCCCCGATAACAACGGCCTGGGCATGGGTTCGCATGTTTAGGTCCTGCAAATACGTTGCGTTGCCCGGCACCTTGGCGCGGGCAAATTCGCGAAGGTTGCCCTTTCCCGACATGATGCGTCGCGGTGATACAAGTCTGCGAAACGGCCAGGGCTTCTAGCAAATCCCGCACGAGAATCTGCGGGTAATCGATAGGTCACGCCCCTCACCAACGCATTTTCGACAATGGCGCCAGAACCCACGCCCCAAACCAATCGGACCATTTGCGGCGCAAACCTTCTTGCGGACACCGTACGGGCTTCAAACCGGTTCCTTTTCGTCCCAGCCTGCGAATCATCACAGCTATTCCATCATGTGAAACGAGACATTATGACGTCCTTGAAAGCCAAACTTGCCAACACAGACGCGCACCTTTCGGGCGTGGTCTGCACCATCCCGTCCGCGACCGTGACCCAAGCGATTGCCGCCTCGGGTGCGGATTACGTGGTCATCGACATGGAACACGGCGCGCTGGATCATGGCAGCGTCCACGCAATGATCGCAGCAACCCAGGGCAGCGGCTGTGCGCCGCTTGTCCGCGTCGCCGAAAACAACGAGGCGCAGGTCAAGCGCATGCTGGATTTGGGGGCCGAGGGCATCGTGTTCCCGCTGATCCCCACCGCGGCTGATGCAGAGCGCGCTGTCGCCAGTCTGCGCTATCCCCCAAACGGGACACGCGGCTTTGGCCCCTCTATCGCGCAATCGCGCTGGCAATCATCGCTGCCCACCTACCAGAAGGAAGTCGAAGAGGCGCTGATCTGCTGTCTGCTGATCGAAACCGCCGAGGCCGTGGAAAATGCCGCCGAGATCATGTCCGTCCCCGGCATCGACGTCGTGGTGCCTGCCCCGTTTGATCTGTCGACGGCGATGGGCGTCTCCGGTCAGTTCCAGCACCCCGATTTTCTGAACGCTCTAATAACCGTAGAAGACGCCGCCAAGGCCGCCGGCGTACCTCTCATTGGCAATGCCGCCCCCACCCGCGAAGACTGCATCGCGATGCTTGAACGCGGCTATGTCGCGCTCACCGGGTTCGACATCCTCTGGCTGCGCCAAAACCGCAGAGCTTGCCGGCTGGTGCGGCACCTGACAGCACCGACACATCCTGTCGTTTTCTGACAGGCGACACACCCCGCCACGGCCCAGTCTGCTAGAAACAAGAACCGGAGGCCCCGCATGCGAACCACCACCCGTGTTGCCGTCATCGGAGGCGGCGTTGTCGGCTGTTCCGTGCTGTATCACCTGACCAAACTCGGTTGGTCCGATGTCATGCTGATCGAACGCAGCGAGTTGACCAGTGGGTCCACATGGCACGCGGCCGGCGGGTTTCATACGCTCAATGGCGACACCAACATGGCGGCACTGCAGGGGTATACCATCCGGCTCTACAAGGAACTGGAAGAGATCACCGGCATGTCATGCGGCCTGCATCACGTGGGCGGCATCACCTTGGCCGACAATCAGGACCGGTTCGACATGCTGTTGGCCGAGCGCGCCAAGCACCGCTTCATGGGGCTGGAAACCGAAATCGTCGGACCCGAAGAAATTGCCAGGATCGCGCCGATCACCAATCTCGACGGTATCATCGGCGCGCTTTACGATCCGCTTGATGGCCATCTCGACCCCTCGGGCACCACGCACGCCTATGCAAAGGCCGCTCGAATGGGGGGCGCGACCATCCAAACCCATTGCATGGTCCGCGAAACCAACCAGCGCGCTGACGGGACCTGGGATATCGTCACCGACAAGGGAACGATCCACGCCGAACATGTGGTCAATGCCGGCGGCCTGTGGGCCCGCGAAGTCGGCGCAATGGCAGGCGTCTACTTCCCTCTGCACCCGATGGAGCACCAGTATATCGTCACTGACGACATTTCCGAGATCTATGAGCGGGGCGAGGAGCACCCGCATGTCATGGACCCGGCAGGCGAATCCTATCTGCGGCAGGAAGGGCGCGGCCTTTGTATCGGCTTTTACGAACAGACCTGCCGCCCGTGGGCGGTGGACGGCACACCATGGTCGTTTGGTCACGAACTCCTGCCTGATGATTTCGACAAGATCGAACACAGTATCGAATTCGCCTACAAGCGCTTTCCCGTGCTTGCCACCGCAGGCGTCAAATCTGTGATCCACGGGCCGTTCACGTTCGCACCCGATGGCAACCCGCTGGTCGGCCCGGTGCCGGGCCTGCGCAACTACTGGTCGGCCTGCGGCGTCATGGCCGGGTTCAGCCAGGGCGGCGGCGTTGGTCTCACCTTGGCGCAATGGATGATTGAGGGCGAACCGGAGCGCGATGTCTTTGCATTGGATGTCGCTCGTTTTGGCAACTGGATCAGCCCCGGCTATACATTGCCGAAGGTCACAGAGAACTACCAGAAGCGCTTTTCCGTCGCCTATCCGAACGAGGAACTGCCCGCTGCGCGCCCGAACCGCACCACGCCGATGTATGACATCTTCAGCGATCTGGGCGCGGTCTGGGGCCAGCAGTTCGGTCTGGAGGTCGCCAACTACTTTGCCCAAGCCGACGAACCGACATTCGAAACGCCGTCCTTCCGTCGGTCAGATGCCTTTGGCGCCACCGGGCGCGAGGTGCGCGGGGTCCGCGAGGGTGTCGGCATCAACGAGTTGCAGAATTTCGGCAAATACCGCGTCACCGGCCCGCGCGCCCGCGATTGGCTCGATTACATCATGGCGGGCCGCGTCCCCCCACCCGGCCGGGTCAGCCTGTGCCCGATGCTGTCGCCGCGAGGGCGGCTTATCGGCGATTTCACGATTTCCTGCCTGTCGGAATCCGAGTTCCAGCTCACCGCCTCCTATGGCAGCCAAGCCTATCACTACCGCTGGTTCCAGCAGCATCAGCAAGATGGCGTAACCATCGAAAATATCAGCGATACCCGCACCGGGTTTCAGATTGCCGGGCCAAGATCGCGCGAGGTCCTGGCCGCCTGCACCCGCACCGATATCGGCGAGATGCGGTTTCTCGATGTGCGCCGCGTGACCGTGGGCATGACCGACTGCATCGTGCAGCGGCTCAGCTATACCGGTGATCTAGGCTATGAGATGTATTGCGATCCCATGGCGCAACGACAGCTTTGGAATACGCTTTGGCAGGCCGGGCAACCGCACGGGATAATCCCGTTTGGCATGCGCGCGATGATGTCCCTGCGGCTGGACCGGTTCTTTGGCTCGTGGCTGTCTGAATTCTCGCCCGATTACACGGCGGCGGAAACTGGGCTCGATCGGTTTGTCTCGTTTCGCAAGAATGCCGATTTCATCGGACGCGCGGCTGCCGAGGCGGAACGCACCGGGGGCACCACACGCAAACTTGCCGCGTTCGAGGTCGAGGCAGAGGACGCCGATGTTCACGGCTACGAACCGATCTGGCTGGATGGCGAGGTGCAGGGATATTGTACCTCGGGCGGCTACTCCCATCACGCCGGAAAATCCGTTGCTCTGGGTTTCCTGCCAACCGGGCGCATGATCGACGGCCTTGCGGTCAAGATCGAAATTCTGGGGCAGATGCGCCCCGCAACCCTGATCACCACGCCACTTTTTGACCCCGACGGAGCGCGATTGCGCGGATGATTGCACGCGTGCACGTCGGCGTTAGACTATCCGGATGAATGCTCCGGTCACAGACATGCCGATCCTGCTGCTCGCTGCCGGGCGATCTTCGCGCATGCGCGGTATCGACAAACTGTTGCAAGAGGTCGAGGGCAAACCGCTGATCCGGCGACAGGCCGACATCGCCCGAGCCGTCACCAGTGGCGCGGTGATTGTCGCCCTGCCCGAAGCACCGCATCCACGATACGACGCCCTGGCCGGCGCGGAGGTTGTGATGCTTCCAGTTCCGGAGGCCACCGAAGGCATGAACGCCTCTCTGAGAACCGGCATTGCCGCGTTGCCACCGGATGCAGATGCAGCGATGTTGCTGCTCTGCGATTTGCCGGAACTGACCCAGGCGGATCTCGCGCAAATTGCGATGGCCCATGATCCGGACAGCGACACCCGCATCTGGCGTGGCACCACGCAGGACGGTCGACCGGGGCATCCCATCGTTTTCTCGGCCAAGCTCTTTGATCTGTTTCGCACCCTGACCGGTGATGGCGGCGGACGGGAGGTCGTAAAGGCCGCAGGGGCCCATGTTGTTCACATTCCCTTGCCGGGAAACCGCGCCCGGCTCGACCTCGATACACCCGAAGATTGGGCCGACTGGCGCGCCGCGCGAGGTTTATCCTAGACTGCCCTGCCGTCATTGCAGCGCCGCTGGCCGCTGTGGCCTAGCCGACGCTCCCTGCCATCTGTTCGATTGGAACGGAGGCTGCAGGTGTCTCGGTCAGTTCGGGAAACAGGGCGTACATCTCTGCCCGCTGTGCCTCACGGATACCATAGACATGCGGGTCAGCAGGTTGAAATCGCTCGATCCACACGCCGTCTGCGCGCACAACCTCATGCTGCTCAAAGCTGATGTGGACATAGGTCACAGCCGCGTTCTCTGCGTGGTCAATTCCCTCAAGCCCAATGAGATTCTTGGCCGACACCAACAAGGCGTCATCCTCAAGATAGAGCGCCGTATCATCGCTCTTTACCAACACGCGGGTATGCGGGCTCAGGAGCAGGTCCTGCATTGGCAGGCCCTGACCGAGAGCGCCCGCTGAAATTCTTACCGGTCCAAGATGCGGTTCCCGGTCGATCTCTGCGGCTGACAAGTCTCGACGTCCGACCCAGTTCACCGTCTGAACCCCGTGGTCACGGGTTATGACACGGTTCCCGACGCGCAGTTCCGTCAGGCAAACATCGCCGGTTGGTGTTGAAATATGCATTTGTTTACAAAGAATTTCCGAAAATTTCTCTTGCGTTGATCTTGCCAGGCTATCCGGACGACGCGTCATACCCTTTTCCCCAGATATCAGTCTTGATCAGCGTCAGCTTTCGCGCCGTCCGGACAACTTGCACCCATTCCCACTCAGAAACAAAAAACCGGACCCGCCCCCGGGGGCCCGACAAAACCAGAGTAAACTCGTACGTCTCATCAATACCGCGCCGCCGACAACCCACAAACACCAACAGGGCATCGGATCCGTCGTGCAGTGGTGACCCCACACCCTTTGCACGAACATTAGATGAATCAACTCAAGCTGGGGTTGAGTTTCGTTTTGCGCCAACCGCGCTGTGTTGCAGGCGGGCCTTCGCGACAGGAATAATTATGATGCTTTATCAATACAGTAGGAAACGCAGATAATCTCGCGCCGTTATCGCGATACAGGCCTTGCGACATTCGCCTCCGCTCCGCTGGCTCCGGACACCAAGATCGGCGTCGCTGGTGGGTTGTTTCCACACTCGGGTCAATTGCTTTGAATTTGTTGAATTGGACGCGCCGCAATGGCCGTCCCGTCGAATTTGCGCCCGATTCGAAGGCAGCCTGCCCGGAAGCGCCCGGAGAGACTCACAAATTCACCGACACCCTGTTTCACCCGTTCCGGGCCTTGGCGATACCTGGGCATCGCAAAGGTCCTAATCGCGCAACCTCGCAAGTTCTGCCGCTGCGCGCTGCACCGTGACCTCACCAGCCGCCGCAATTGCGCCCGCCACCCGATCGACCTCGCCACCTTCGGCACCCGCAAGGATGGCGATGTTCCGGGCATGCAGTGTCATGTGGCCTTTCTGGATGCCTTCGGTCGCCAATGCCCGCAAGGCCGCCATGTTCTGCGCCAAACCCACCGCAGCCGTCACCTCGGCCAATTCCTGCGCGGTTCGGACTCCAAGAAGCCGGATCGCGGCTTGCGCTGCTGGGTGCGTCTTGGTGGCGCCGCCGATCAGCCCCAATGCCATCGGCATTTCCAACGTTCCGACCAACTCGCCCCCTGCCCCGCGCTCCCACCGGGAGAGGCTGCTATATCGTCCGTCCCGCGCCGCATAGGCATGCGCCCCCGCTTCGATTGCACGCCAGTCATTACCCGTCGCGACGACAACTGAATCGATGCCATTCATGATCCCCTTGTTGTGCGTCACTGCCCGATACGGATCGATGATCGCAAGCGTGCAGGCCTCGACAATCCCCTGCGCCACGTCATCGCCGTCAAACCGGTCCATCTTCAGCGCCTCGGGCGTGATCTCAACCCGGGCCCGCACCAGCCTGCGATCCGCGAGATTTGACAGGATGCGCAGCCGCACCTCTCCCCTCGCGATCTCCGCAACGCGCGGGGCCAGTGTTTCGGCCATGGAATTCACGGTGTTGGCGCCCATGGCGTCCCGCACGTCAACCAGCAGGTGAAGCACGACCATCGGACCGACCGGGGTGTCATCAAACACCTGCACCTCGATATCCTTGCACCCGCCGCCCAGCCCGATCAGCACGGTGTCACGCTGGTTGGCCATCCCGATCAGTTCGTCTCGCGCCGACAACAACCGTTGGCGCGCGCCATGTGGATCGCCCGGTCGTAGTACCTGAATCTGGGCTCTCATGACCGGTGCATCCGACGAGGTGGTGAAACCGCCGCAACCTCGCGCGATACGCGCCATATACGATGCTGCGGCCACGACCGATGGTTCTTCGGTGACCATCGGGATCAGATAGTCCCGTCCGTTGACGGTGAAATTGGTCGCAACACCAAGTGGAAGTTCATATTTGCCGATAACATTTTCGATCATGCCATCGGCAAGTGTCTGCGGAAGACCATCGGCCCCGGACAGCGCGATCTGATCGGCATCGGACATGTTTGCAGCGCGGGCGACCGCCGCGCGCCGATCCTGTGGGGTCATGCCGCGCAGGTTTTCAATGCGAGAACTGAATTCAGCCATCTGAGATCCCCCCGATCTCGCCCGAATTGCACATGGATATCATGGTCGTTTTCCTCTCTGAACCGAACAAGGGTGCCGCAGAGTCAAAAAGATCCTGCACAACGCATCCAACGCCACAATGGGCGTCTCACACGGTGACATTCATTCGACCAACCGGCCGTCTCGATTGTACTTTGCCCCAGCCGTCGTGAGATCGTCATATGTCAGTTGAACTTCGATCAGCGCGACCGATCCCAATGCATAGCCACGATAAGGCAACCCATCGGTTTCCAGGATCGCTCCGGGTGCCGGTTGATCCAGATGACAGTCCGGCATCGGCCAGGGTTCGGGCGTGTTGCCATTGATCCCGACGCGCATCTCGAGCAACCCGCAACGCCACGCCCATAGGTGGGTGACATAGACGAGGTCCTTGCCATCATACTCCCGCAAGGTGATCCAGTTGCCACGCGTCGCGTTGAGAATCGGCTTGACCTCCAGCGCGGTTGTGAACTTGCCGGTCGCCGTTTGTGGCTCTGCGACAAGCTGCGGTGCTTCGGGGGCTGGATTGGCGGGCGCAGTCGTTTCTTCGGATTGTGCGATCACCGTGCCCGACTCTGCCGCAGGCTCGTCGGAAGCGGGGTCTGGTGGATCAGGCGGGGCAGTGGGCACGGGTTCTGCGGCGCGCACCTCCTCTGCCACCTGATCGGGAACAGGCGCTGCAGGAACTGCCGATCCCGCAGCGGAAAAGGAGACCGCAGATTGCAGCCCCACGGAAACCATCAACAAAAGTGCCTCGAACATCAGTATCCCTTCACTCCCCTACGTGGCCGATCCGCTTTGCCTTTCCGGGCTTTTGACCTGTCGACTCCATGCCTATAGTCCGCATCAGGGCCAGCACCGCACATCATCGGCTGGATTGAGTATGACAAAGAAACAGCCACAGCGCCAAGCGTTCAATATTCTGATTGTGGGCCAATCCGGCAGGCTCCAATACGAGGCGCTGCTGTTCGCCGCGTCGCTGCGGCATTGTTCGCCGGACTTTGCGCGCCAGCTCTTCGTCGCCGTTCCGCAGGCCGGGCCCAAATGGAGCAATGACCCTGCAATCAGAAATGTCGCGGTGCTGGATGCACTTGGGCGTCTCGGGGTCAGGATTCTGCCGTTTGAGTCAACGGTCTTTGGCCAGAGTTATCCGCAAGGCAACAAGATCGAGGCGTTGTTTGCCCTGCCGCCGGATGAGCCGTTCGTCTTCTTTGATACCGACACCCTGATTACGGGCGATATTACGTCTGTGCCATTTGATTTCGGGCGGCCAGGGGCCTCGTTGCGCTGCGAAGGAACCTGGCCCGATCCAACCCTCTATGGTCCGCAGCATGGCGAGATCTGGAAATCGCTGTATGACAAGTTCGGACTGGATTTCGAAAGCAGTCTGGACAGGAGCCAGCCCGACAATCACTGGCGGCGGTATCTTTACTTCAACGCAGGGTACTTCTTCGCGGCGCGCCCGCACGAGTTTGCACAGCGGTTTCTGGACTATGCAATTGCGATCCGCGACACACCGCCGCCGGAACTGATCTGCCAGAGCTTTGATCCCTGGCTGGATCAGGTGGCGCTGCCGCTGGTCATTCATTCATTTGGTGGTGGGCGGGAGTCGCTGCCACCCGGCTATCTCGACGGGTCCGTCAGTTGCCACTACCGCGTGTTTCCCCTGCTCTATGCCCGCGAGGAAGATCACACGATCGAAGTGCTCCATACGGTCGCAGCCCCCAACTGGATCAAGAAGGTGCTGAAGGGTCACGAGCCGATCAAGCGGATGGTGTATCAGGGTCGGGGCGCAAAGGTGCGCGCGCTTTTTGACCGAACCGCGCTCCCTCGACGCGAACAGATGATCCGCAACCAGATCAAATCTGCAGGCTTCTGGATGCGCTAGCGCCGTACAGTTGAACCGGAAATCCAGACGTCATCAGTTCGGCGGTCGGGTCCACGGTTCGGCACCGCGCACATCCACGAAGACGCGATACACGGACCGGGTGGCGGTGATGTACATGCGCTGACCGTCCGAACCGCCAAAGCACAGGTTTGAAACCACCTGCGGAACAAGGATCTTGCCCAACAGCGTGCCGTCCTTGTCAAAACAATGCACCCCGTCTGCCGCCGACGACCAGAGGTTGCCAAGCACGTCACACCGAATGCCGTCCGGCAGGCCGGTATCGATCTCGGCAAAGGGTGCGAGTTCTCGCAAGCCGCCGGCTTCCACAGCAAACCGGCGAATGACCGACGGAACGGAGTCGTCATGACTCGACCCGCTTTCCGAAATGTAGAGCGTCTTTTCATCAGGAGAGAAACACAGTCCGTTGGGTTGGGTGAAATCGCTGACGACAACACTCAACTCCCCGCCAGGCGTCAAGCGATAGACGTTGCGGCTGGCTTGTTCCGGTTCGCTGAGATAGCCTTCGAAGTTCGAGAGGATGCCGTAGGTCGGATCGGTAAACCACACCGCTCCGTCCGAGCTGACCACCACGTCATTGGGCGAGTTCAGCCGTTTGCCATCATGCGTTCCCGCCAGAACCGTCAGCGACCCGTCAAATTCGGTACGCACCACGTCGCGCATCCCGTGCCGGCACCCCACCAAACGCCCCTGGCGATCCCGCGTGTTGCCATTGTTGAAACCCGACCCGGCCCGATAGACCGAGACACCGTCGTTCTCGGACCATCGCAGGATCCGCTGGCTGGGAATATCGGAGAACAGAAGGCAGCCATGATCACCGAACCAGACCGGACCTTCGGTCCAGGTGAAGCCCTCGGCGATCATGTCCAGCGTGGACATGGGGTGCACCAGAGCGGCAAAACGGTCGTCATGGATTTCCAGATGTGACGGCATGGTGATCATGCGCGGGTCCTCCTTGTGCTGGCTGCGATGACAATGGCGATGATGATTGCCCCGGTCAGGACGTTGCGCGCGCCGGCTCCCGCGCCGTAGCTGTTGAGCATCGAGACCACGAGAAACATGAACAGCGCCGCGCCCCAGACGCCCGGCACGTTGGAATTTCCACCGGCAATGGAACTGCCGCCGATCACGACAACGGCGATGGACATCAGAAGGTATTCCGCGCCCATGTTCAGCGCGGCACCACCAGAAAAACTCGCCAGCAGGTAACCCGCGAGCCCTGCGAACGTCGCGACCGAGACGTAGGTCGTGGCCCGCACCAGTTCGACCGGAACCCCCGCGAGGCGCGCAGCCCGGAGGTTTTGCCCGGAAGCCAGCAGCCAACGACCCCAGATGGAACGTTCGAGGATGACCCAGACCAGAATGGCCAGCGCCAGCGCCACCCATGCCACGTTGGGCAGGCCAAGAAACCGGCCAGTGGCAAAATCCGCCAGCCCTGTGGGCGGCTTGATCCGCAGGCCCCGGTTCGACCAGATGGCCAGAGATTGATAGATCAGCGACGCCGCCAGCGTTGCGATGATCGGTGGCAGGCGCAGCAGGAAGATCAGCGCATAATTCGCGAGCCCGGCACCAGCGCCGACGCCGAGCGCGATGGCAAGACCCAACAGAGCCGTGCCGGGCTCGCTACCCATCGCCTTCAGCGCCAGCGTTGCCGCCAGCGTCATCGTGGCCGGAATCGACAGGTCCACGTTGCCCGGCCCCAGCGTGATCACCAACATCTGTCCAAGTCCGACGATGGCGGCAAAGGCCCCGAACGACAACGCGGCATAGGCCAGTTCACCGGCACCGCGCCCCGACGTCAGCGCGAGGATCAACGCAAAGGCGGCGGCAGCGGCCAACCAGGACCAGAGCCAGGGTTTGGTCACAGGTTTCATGCCCCCGCCCCCTTCCTGCTGAAGATCAGGCGTGCGGTCAGAACAAGGATCAGGATCGCCCCCTGCGCCCCGATCTGCCAATCCGGAGACAGGCGCATGAAGCTCAGGAAACTTGCCGCCAGCGTCAGGGTGAGCGCGCCGATCACGGCCCCCGTCGGGCTGACCTTGCCGCCGGTGAATTCGCCCCCGCCAAGGATCACCCCGGCAATGGACAAGAGCGTGTAGCGCAGCGCGATGTTGGGGTCCGCCGAAGTCGCCAGCCCGACCAGCGCCATGCCCGCCAGCACCCCGAAGAGACCGGCAAGCCCATAGGCCAGCGCCTTGAGCCGGATCACCGGCCAGCCTGCGCGTTCAACCGACCGTGCATTGCCGCCCACGCCGCGCAGCACGGTTCCAATCCCCGAGCGGATGATCAACAGATGGGTCACGGCCGCAATGATGATCGCGGCAACAACGGCCATGGGCGCGAACGGCGGCTTTACCGTCATCAGCATGCGCAGCCAGTCGGGACTGGACCCGCCGGGCGACGGCAGGATGAACAACGCCAATCCGCCCCAGACGAACGACATGCCCAGAGTCACGACGATGGCGGGTAGCTCAAGCGCATGGATCACCGCCCCGAGCAAGGCGTAGGACAGGATCAGGGCCACGAGTATCAGCAGCCCGAGCATCGGCGTATCATTGAGAAACGTCGCAGTGACGCAGGCCGCGAGGCTGACAAAAGTGCCAAGCGACAGGTCGATGTCGTTGACCATGATGATCATCATTTGTGCAATCGTGGCCAGGGCGATCGGCACCGCGAGGTTGAACAAGAGGTTCAGCCCGAAATAGCTCATCGCGCGCGGTTGCATGTAGAACGTGGCCGCCAGCAGGACGGCCAACGAGACCACCGGGAGAATGATCCTGTGCCGGGCAAGGAAATTCATGATGCCTCCTGCATCTCGAAGGATGCCTGGAGGATGTTCTCTTCGGTGATCTCGGAACCGGTCAGTTCGGCACTGATTTCTCCGTTGCGAAAGACAAACACCCGGTCGCATTGACAGACCTCTTCGGTCTCGGTCGAATACCACAGGAATGTTCCGCCCTTGGCGGCTTCGGTCCGGATCATGGCATAGACATCCTGTTTGGTACCCACATCGACGCCGCGCATCGGGTCATCCATGATGACGACCGGGGCGGACGATGCCAGCGCACGGGCAAACAGCACCTTTTGCTGGTTGCCACCGGACAGGGAGAGGATCGGATTTGTCATATCATCGGTGCGGATGCCGATGCGCCGTTTCCATGTGTCGGAAATCCGGGTCTCTGCCGCGCGATCGACCAGACCGCGTTTCGCGCATTGTTGCAGAGCTGAAATCGAGATGTTGCGCAGGATCGACCAAAGCGGCAGAACGCCGTCGCGTTGCCGATCGCCCGCGACAAACACCGCTCCGGGCGATCGGTCAGGGTGCCATGAAGAGGAACGTGACAGGTAAAGCTGCGCCAGTGCCTCCGCCTGCCCATGCCCGGCAAGACCAGACAGGCCGACGATCTCGCCCCTGCGCGCAGACAGGCCCTGCTCGGTGCGCACAATCTCGGGCCCGAATTCACCCGCGATCTCGGCAGCTTCGCCGTTGTCGGCAGCCACATGCCCCATGGCGTCCACGAGACCCTGCCGGGTAAACTCGTCTGTGGGCCGCTCGGCGACCACCTTGCCATCCTTCAAGACCACGATGCGGCTGGCGACCTCAAAGACTTCACCCAGCATGTGGGAAATGAAAATGACCGCGCCACCCTCGGTGCAGAACCGTCTGACATGCACCAGCAATTGCTCGGAGATGCCCGCGTCCAGCGACGACGTCGGCTCATCCAGAATGACCAGCCGTGCCGTGGAACCGCGAGGGGAAAAGCCGATGGCGATCTCGACCATCTGCCGCTCGGCAATCGACAGCGTATCGACCTCGGCATTGGCATCGATGCCATGGCCAGGAAATATCGTATCGAGACTCTGCACGATCTCGGCCCGCGCCGGGCGCCGCCAGTTGGGGCCCTTCAGGGCGACGTGCGAGATGCGCAGGTTTTCCGCAACCGTCAGATTGGGACAGAGCGACAATTCCTGAAAGACCGAGCGTACGCCTGCCTGCCGCGCGCTATCGGCGGCGGGAAATGCAATATCGCCTGAGGATGGCGCAAGCCCGCCGTTGATCAGGTTGACCAACGTCGACTTGCCCGCACCGTTATGGCCCACAAGCCCGATGCAGTCGCCCGGCGTGACGATCAGGCTGACCCCGTCGAGCGCACGGACCGGGCCAAAATGCCTGGCCGCGTCAATGAGCGTCACGATCGGAGTGCTCTCATGATCAGACATGAGCGCTCCATTCTGCGTTGAAATCAGGGCGGGTCGCCAAGACCGGCAACCCGCCCTAACAGGATCACTTGGCGTCGGCGATGACTTGCTTGGCGTCTTCCAGCGAATAGCTGACGTTCGCGACGGAGCCTTCGGGCGTGGTGGCCAGCGAGGCGTCCAGCGTGTCCTGTGTGATCTTCAGGAACGGCACGGTCAGATCCTTGGGCACCTCTGCGCCCTCCAGCACCTGCTGCGCAACCCAAAACGCAAGCGAGGCGACACCCGGCGCGATCGACAGAGACAGGGTTTCGTACCCGTTGGCATCGCGCTGGTCGGCCCACCACTGCAACTCGTCCTGACGATTGCCCAGCACGATCAGCGGTGTCGGGCGATCTGCGGCCTTGAACGCCTGCGCAGCCCCATAGCCGTCGCCGCCCTGCGTCACGACCCCCACGATATCGGGAAGCGATGGCAGGATGCCCGCAACCGCCTTTTGCGCAACGTCCTGTGCCCAGTCGCCATGGACCGACCCTACGATTTCAAACTGGGAATGCTCTGCCACGCCCTCGTGAATGCCCTTGGAAATCTCGTCATCAACAAAGACCCCGGCCAGACCGCGAATTTCAAGCAGGTTGCCCCCGTCAGGAAGACGCGTGGCGAGGTAGTCGACTTCTTCCTTGCCCATCGCTGCGAAATCCACCGCGATTCGCCACGCACAGGGTTCGGTCACGATACCGTCAAAGCTGACAACTGTGACACCCGCGTCGCAGGCTTCCTTTACTGCGCCATTCAGTGCCGTCGGCGAGGCCGCGTTCAGGACAATCGCGTCATAGCCCTGCAGAATCATGTTCTGGATCTGCGCGGCCTGCTCAGTCGCCTGATTCTCGGATGTTGTATAGGCGTCGGCGGCAGCGACCGCGCCATCGGCCACGGCTTGCTTGCCCGTGTCCTCGAAGGACTGCAGCATCGCCTGCCGCCACGAATTACCCGCATAGTTGTTGGACAGCGCAATGCGCTTGCCAGAGGTGTCCGCCTGAGCCAATCCGGCGATCATGGCAAGCCCTGCCGCGCTCAGCAGCATCTTCGAAATCGTCATGTTTTCCTCCCTGTCGCGCATTCATCATGCGCTGCGTCCCGGCCCGGAAAGGGCTCTGGTGCGGCGATGATGTTGTCCGCTATTGCGGTTGTAAAGGCAGCATCCCGCAGAGATGGTGCGGGTTCCCGCAACGACTTTACGGTCCGGGGTGTTCCATTTCCGCCCTGACCTTGCAAGAATTGCGGGAACGTGCATCGCGCGACGGGAGGACATCATGACCACCGCCTTGCAGACCCCCGCAAAGGGCAATGTTTTTCTGCGCATCTCGGCTCATCTTGCCGAGCGGACCGACATTGCCTCGGCGCTTGAGGCCGTGGCCGACGAAATCGCTGAAGTCATCCCCTTCACCCACGCCGACCTGTGTCTGAAGGACCGGCCCGGATGGCTCTCCAGTTACGAGGTCGGCATCCAGACGCGCTGGTCGCGCGCCAGAACCAGGGTCGAGGCCTCGCCGATTCGCGACCTGATCACCGGCAAGTGCGATTTCATGCTCTGCGAGGACGCGATGCAAGACCCGCGCCAGACCTATCAGGGCGCCTGCTCGGAACCGATCCTGAACCACGAACTCCGCTCGCGCGTGCATGTCCTGATGAAGGTCATGGGCCAGCCCATCGGCACGCTGAACATCTCGCACTCCACGCCCGGGCTCTATGATCACGAGACGGTCCGGCGCGCACAACATGTCGCCGATGTGCTCTCGCCCTATTTCCATGCCCTGCACACCGCCGAACAGGCCCAGCGGGCCACCCAAGTCCGACAAGAGGCGCAGGCGCGGGAAGAAGGTTTGCGGCGTGGTGCGCTGGAACTGACACAAACGCTTGAACAGGAACGCCAACGTATCGGGATGGATCTGCATGACCAGACCCTCGCGGACCTCACGCGACTGCTCAGGGAAATCACCGGCGACGCCGCACCGCGAAGTGACCATATGGTGCATCGCATCGAGGAAATCATCAGCGATCTGCGACGGATCATCGACACGGCGGTGCCCACCCTGCTGGACCTGTTCGGCTTTGTTCATGCCGTGCAGGTGCACCTCGAACGGGCTGTCGGTTCAGAGCAGATCGAGGTGACGGTCACGGACACGACCGATGGGGCGCCGGATCGGCTGGATCCAACAGTACGAACGGCCCTCTTTCGCATCGCGCAGGAAGCCATCAACAACGCCGCGCGCCACTCTGGTGCCGGCCGCATCGAGGTCTGGATCGAACCGCTGGAACCGTCGGGTCTCGTGCTGACCGTACGCGACGACGGGTGTGGCATTCCTTCGACGTTGCAACGGAGATCGGGCCTTGCCCATATGCGCACCCGCGCGCGTCTGATCTCTGCCGATCTCGACCTGCTGGACGATGGGGGCTGCACTCTTCGCGTGATACTGGGAGAGCGATCATGAAGGTGCTGATCGTCGAGGACGATCAATTCCACGCGACCTATCTTCAGGATGCGCTGGCCGAGGCACTGCCGGAAGTGACGGAAATACTTCACGCCATTGATGGCGCTGCCGGCGAGGAAGCGGCGCGCCAGGCCGAAATCGATGCGATTGTCATGGATCTTCAGATGGTGCGCCGCAACGGCATCGAGGCCGCCCGAACAATCTGGGCCGAACGGCCGCAATGCCGTATCCTGTTCTGGTCGAACTACGCCGACGATGCCTATCTGCGCGGCATCGCCCAGATCGTTCCAGAGGACTGCGCCTATGGCTACGTCCTGAAAACAGCGTCGCGCGCGCGACTCAAACTGGCTCTGCGCGCTGTCCTCATCGAGGGGCAGATCATGGTGGATCGTGAGCTTCACCGTTTGCAGACGCGCGGAGCCTCGCCACGTACGCGGCTCGACGAAAGCGAATTCGATGTGCTGGTGGATCTGGCATTGGGCCTTCAGGACAAACTGATCGCGCAGCGACGCGGAATGTCGCTCAGAACGGTACAGAACCGGCTGTTGTCGCTTTATGAAAAACTCGGCGTCATTTCGGAATCGGATGTAGGCTTGACCCTGAACAAGCGCGTGCGGGCGCTAAACCGCGCCCTCGTGACCCGCACCATCAACATCGAAACACTCGAAGCGGCGCAGCGTGACCTGGAAACCTGGATGGCGGACCGCGGTTGAACCATGACCCCTTCCGCAGTCGAACAAGCGACGGGTTTCCATTGCATTTCTTCAAATGGCAGGCCGTACAGATTTGCTTCTTGAAGACTCTTGATCGAGAGGGAATGGCGGACCCAGTAGGATTCGAACCTACGACCTTCGCCTTCGGAGGGCGACACTCTATCCAGCTGAGCTATGGGTCCGCATTGTTGTTCAGCCAATCATTGGACCAAACTTAGGTCCACCTCAAGACCGAGGTATTTCCCATTCGTTACAGCGTCTCGCCCACCTTCACAAAAAGCGTTCCATCCAGCGGGGCGACAGCTGCCTGAGCGATCTATAGCCGTGCGACTCCTGACCCGCAATCGGAAACTGTAGCACCGATCAGGCAAAGAGTTCATGGGCAAGCTCCAAGGCCTCGACCAGTGTGTCCACCTCTTGAACCGTATTGTAGAGGCCAAAGGACGCGCGGCAGGTGGCTGTGAGGCCCAGATGATCCATCAACGGGCCGGCGCAGTGATGCCCGGCGCGGACCGCGACGCCCCGCTTGTCCAGAATGGTCGAAATATCGTGGGCATGGGCGGCCCCGTCCAACGTGAAGGAAAAGATCGCGGCCTTGTCGGGGGTGTTGCCCTGCACCTGGAGCCAGTTCAACCCGTCCAGTCGCGTGCGGGCATAGTCGCGGACGCTGTCTTCGTAGGCCGCGACGTTGTCCATTCCCAGCTCCATCAAATAGTCCAGAGCCGCGCCCAGGCCGATGGTCTGTACAATTCCGGGGGTCCCGGCTTCGAACTTCATGGGCGGGTCATTGTAGACGACGGCGTCCTTTCTGACTTCCTTGATCATGTCTCCGCCCCCCATGAAGGGACGCATTTCCGCAAGTCGTTCGGACCTGACATAGATCGCGCCCGACCCGGACGGGCCATAGAGCTTGTGCCCGGTGATCGCGTAGAAATCGCAACCGATGTCCTGCACATTCACCGGCATGTGCACCGCCGCCTGACTGCCATCCACCAACACCGGCACACCCAAGGCCTGCGCCTCGCGGGTGATGGATCTGACATCGACGCGTGTGCCCAGAACGTTGGACAGATGGGTGATCGCCACAAGTCTGGTGCGCGGTGTGATCGCATCGATCACGGCTTGCGGATCAAGCGCTCCTGTGGAGTCCACATCGACCCATTTAAGAACCACGCCTTGCCGCTCACGCAGAAAGTGCCAGGGAACGATATTTGCGTGATGTTCCATCACCGACAGGACAATCTCGTCCCCTGCCTGCAGGCGCGGCATTGCCCAGCCGTAGGCAACCATGTTGATGCCCTCGGTGGTGCCGGAATTCAGAACGATCTCGTCTTCGGACGCTGCGCCGAGAAACCGCGCGATCGTATCTCGGACCGCTTCGTATTTCTCGGTAGAGAGGTTGGAAAGAAAATGTAACCCCCTGTGAACGTTGGAATATTCTTCGGAATATCCACGTGCCACAGCGTCGATGACCACCTGCGGCTTTTGCGCCGACGCACCATTATCCAGATACGTCAGAGGCTTGCCATTCACCTCGCGCGACAGGATCGGAAAGTCGGTGCGGATTTTTTCGACGTCATACATAGGCAGTCAGTCCAGAAATTGGGCCCCCGAACAGGGAAATGAGCAAGGTCAGGCCCAGCACGATCGCCGCCATCGAGGCAACCAGCACACCGGCGGATTTGGCCAGAGAGTTCAGCCGGTGCGCCTCATTGACGAAATGGAGCAGGATGTACAGCCCATAGATCGACGCCCCGAAAACCAACAGGGCCGACAGCACCGGAACCGTCAGGATGAGCACGATGACAATCACCATCAGCGCCACGCGAAGCCCCTGAAGCCAGAGAATCGCCAACATGATGTCATCAAGCGTTCCGGTTCCGCCCATGAAACGCCCGGTCCAGAACAGTGCAAAGACGGTCAGGACCAGCCCCCCGGCAACGAGGGCCGTATAGAGAACAGGCACCAGAAACATCTCGGGCAGCGGGGACGGACCGGGAACCAGAAGGTTGGAAAGCGCAAAGAGAAGACCGTTGAGCACCGCAACCAAGGCAAGCCCTGTCCAGAGCGCCTCGCGCGGGATCTCCATACTCAACAGGATGCGCGAGGCCTGTGCCGGGGCCTTGACGGTCAATATCGCCAGATCACGCAGGTTCGTAACCGTCATGTCGCTGATCCTTCTGCTTGCAGCAGGCTTGCGCCCCAGAACCAGGTGAAAATTACGAACCAGACAAATCCGACCGCCTGCAATCCCGGCCCCGGACCGATAAACCCGGCAACCAGCCCATGCAAGAGCAGCAATGGTGTCGAGGCCAAAAGCGACCAGAACAACGCGAGGCGCGCGCCGAACCAGTTCCCCTGCCCGCCGAAGAGCCGCGCGATCAGGTGGCTCAGCCCCGCTAGCCCATAGAGCAACAGCGGAGCGATAAAGAGCCATCCGAGCAAGGCGCCGCCCATGAGCATGTTCAACTCCTGACCGCTCAGGTGCGCCTCGCGGGACAGGCGTGGCAACTGCGCGACAAACACGATGAAGCAGGCTCCCATGAGAATGGCCAGCGCGCGATCTTCACGCTGGCCCATGGTTAGCAATCTCTGCATCACCCGTCGCGGGCCACGGTAGGTGGCCGTAATGTCCGACGTCACAGGCATCAGCGGCGACGTGCCAACCAGTTTTCCAGACGCTCTACGATCTTCTCGGCCAGCGCATTGTCCTCGATCTCGTCTACCGCTTCGGCCAGGAAGGCGAGAGTCAGCAGATCCGTGGCGGCGCTGTGCGGTACGCCACGGGTACGCAGGTAGAACAACGCCTCTTCGTCAATGGCCCCGCTGGTGGAGCCGTGCGAACAGGCGACGTCATCCGCGTAGATTTCCAGTTCCGGCTTGGCGAGAAACTGGCTGTCTCCATCCAGCAAGAGCGATTGGCTGATCTGGTAGCCATCAGTTTTCTGCGCACCTTCCTTGACCAGGATCTTGCCCTGGAACACGCCGGTGGCCCCGTTGCGCAGCACCTTCTTGAACACTTGACGGCTCTCGCAATTCACCGCGTCATGAGTGACAAACACCGTATCGTCGTGATGGAATTCGCCATCCCCGACACAGGCGCCTGCCACATGGGCCATTGCATCGTCGCCGGTCAGTTCGATCACGCACTCATTCCGTGTCAAGATGCCGTTGACGGTCAGGGTAAACGACTTGAACACAGATTGCTCTCCAAGTCGGGCAAACATGTGCGTGACCGCCTTGCGTTTGTGGTCTCTGCCCTGCGCACGCACGTGATGCAGCGTTCCGCCATCCGCAATGTCGACTTCGGTGCAATGATTGAACCGTGCAGCGGCAGGCCCCGTTTCCAGAAGCGTCACCTCGGCACCGCTCTCGACGCGCAGCAAGTGGTGCATGATCGCATCCGAAGTTTCGGACTCCTGTCGATAGATCAAGCTGATCGGTTTGCTCGGTTTGCCCGTTACGTGAATGACAAGACCATCCGTTGCAAAGGCAGTGTTCATCGCCGCAAAAGGACGTTCAACAGGCGTTTGGCCCCGCGCTTCCAACATGCCATACAGCGATTTGGCCCAATGGATATCCGACGCGCCGATCTCGGCAAGGCGCTCTATCTTTACCCCTTCAAGAGACATGTCATCCGAGGATTCAGCATCATACACACCATCGACAAACACGATGTTGAGGCTGTCAACACCATCGAAAATCGGATTCTCCCCGGTGCGCAGCAATCCCGCATGCGGCGTACCCGGATCGAGCAGCATGTCAGGCCGCGTGTATTTCCAATACTCGTCGCGCCGCTGTGGCAACCCCATGGCTGTGACACGATCCAGCGCTTCGCGGCGACTGGCCTCGATCCAGCCCCCTGTCGGCAACACAAGCCCCGCCATACGGGCCTCAGTCGCGCTTTGCTTACGATCAGGCAAGGCCATTACGCCACCTCGGACAGAATATCAGTGTAACCGTTGTGCTCGACTTCGATGGCCAGTTCGGGACCACCCGATTTGACGATGCGGCCATCCGCCATGATGTGCACGACATCAGGCTTGATATGGTCCAGAAGTCTTTGATAATGCGTGATAACAAGGAAACCCCGCCCTTCGCTGCGCAAGGCATTCACACCTTCGGCGACCAGCTTCATCGCATCCACGTCAAGGCCGCTGTCGGTTTCGTCCAGAATGCACATCTTCGGTTCGAGCATCGCCATCTGCAGAATCTCGTTGCGCTTCTTCTCGCCACCGGAAAAGCCGACGTTCACCGGCCGCTTCAGCATTTCGGCGTCAATCTTCAGCGCCCTTGCGCGTTCCCGCACCAGTTTGAGAAAGTCCGCGGCACTCATCTCTTCTTCGCCCCGCGCCTTTCGCTGAGCATTCACGGCGGTCCGCAGAAAGGTCATGTTGCCGACGCCGGGAATTTCCACCGGGTATTGAAACGCAAGGAACAGCCCCGCCGCCGCGCGTTCCTCGGGCTCGAGTTCCAGCAGGTCCAGATCACCCAGCATCGCGCTGCCTTCGGTCACCTCATAGCCGTCGCGCCCCGACAGAACATAGGACAGGGTCGACTTGCCCGACCCGTTCGGCCCCATGATCGCATGGACCGTGCCAGCGTCTACGGTCAGGTCCACGCCTTTGAGAATCTGCTTGTCTTCTTCCTCAAGTTTTACGTGCAGGTTTCTGATTTCCAACATTATTTCATTCCTTGCGTATGCGCGTACCGTTCGGCCGCCATGTTTCCCGACGTCAGCCCAGTACCACTGCAGTGCCCGAGGCGGACACCATCAGCATCGACTGGCCGACAACTTCATAATCCAGATCAACACCCACCACGGCGTTTGCACCTTTTTCCGCTGCGCGCTCTTCCAATTCACGCAGCGCGGTGTCGCGGGCATCCTGCAACTTGCTCTCATAGGCACCGGAGCGACCGCCAACGATGTCGGTGATCGACGCGAAGACGTCACGCACCACGTTGGCACCCATGATGGCCTCGCCCACGACAATGCCCTTGTAGTCGGCGATCTGATATCCTTCGACAGAAGGCGTAGTTGTGATGATCATCTTCTCTCCCAAACTGGGCAGAGGTCATTCTGATGCTGACGCCCCGACCCGATCCTTCGCGTATCTTGGTGAGTGGTCGTTTGTGCCTATCCGACTGAACCTTCGAGTGAAATTGCAACCAGCTGCTGCGCTTCCATGGCAAACTCCATCGGCAGCGCCTGCAGGACGTCCTTGCAGAATCCGTTCACCACCAGCGCCACGGCTTCTTCCTCGTCCATGCCCCGGCTCCGGCAATAGAACAGTTGATCGTCATCCACCTTTGAGGTGGTCGCCTCGTGCTCGACCCGCGCCGAGTTGTTGCGCACTTCGATGTAGGGCACCGTATGCGCCCCGCATTTATCGCCGATCAGCAAACTGTCGCACTGGGTGTAGTTGCGCGCCTCTTTCGCCTTGGGGTGCATTGATACCAACCCGCGATAGGTGTTCTGTGCGTGGCCTGCGCTGATACCCTTGGACACGATCCGCGACTTGGTGTTCTTGCCCAGATGGATCATCTTGGTGCCGGTATCAGCCTGCTGATAGTTGTTGGCGATGGCGATTGAGTAAAACTCGCCCTGGCTGTCGTCACCCCGCAGAATGCAGGATGGGTATTTCCATGTCACGGCGGACCCGGTTTCGACCTGCGTCCACATCACCTTTGACCGGTCGCCCCGGCAATCGGCGCGCTTGGTCACGAAGTTATATATGCCGCCCTTGCCGTTTTCGTCGCCCGGATACCAGTTCTGAACCGTGGAGTATTTCACCTCGGCATCTTCCTCGATGATGATTTCCACCACCGCCGCGTGTAGTTGCGCAATATCACGCGCCGGCGCGGTACACCCTTCGAGATAGGACACATAGCTGCCCTTGTCGGCAATAATCAACGTGCGCTCGAACTGGCCGGTGTTTTCCGCGTTGATGCGGAAATAGGTCGACAATTCCATCGGACAGCGCACGCCCGGAGGAACATAAACGAAAGACCCATCCGAGAATACGGCGCTGTTCAGCGTCGCATAATAGTTGTCACTGACCGGGACGACCGAACCCAGGTATTTCTTGACCAGTTCGGGGTGCTCGCGAATTGCTTCGGAAATCGAGCAGAAGATCACCCCGGCCTTTTTCAATTCGGCCTGAAAGGTGGTGCCGACCGAAACCGAGTCAAAAACCGCGTCCACGGCGACCTTGCGGCCCTCGGCGGGCGCGGCCTCGGCGCCTTCGACACCGGCCAGGATCATCTGTTCTTTCAGCGGGATACCCAGTTTTTCATAGGTGGCCAACAGCTTGGGATCGACCTCGTCCAGCGACTTTGGCTTTATCTCCATCGATTTGGGACGGGCATAATAATACTGGTCCTGAAAATCGATCTCAGGGTAATCGACCATCGCCCATTTGGGCTCTTCTTTCTGCAACCAACGATCATAGGCCTGCAGACGCCAGTCTGTCATCCACTGTGGCTCTTCGTTCTTGCTCGAAATCAGACGCACGATATCCGGGTTCAGCCCCTTGGGGGCATAATCCATCTCGATGTCGGTGTTCCAGCCGTACTTATATGCCCCGCCAACCTCGCGGACGGCATCCACCGTGTCCTGATCGACACCTTCTTTTACTTGTGTCTGGTCCACCATGGTCATGGGCACTCTCCTTCAATCACGCCGCGCGGACGCGAAATTTCTGTTCCTTTTCCAACCACGCATCGGCAAAGCGAAGCACGTCGGTTTGTGTTGTTTCCGGCCCCAGCGACACCCGGATTGCACTGGCGGCCGTTGCATCATCATATCCCATTGCGCGCAGCACCCGGCTCGCCTTGGCCTTGCCGCTGGAGCATGCAGATCCGGCACTGATCGCAAAACCAGCCAGATCCATCTGCATGACCTGAGTTTCGCCTTTCCAACCCGGACTGGAGAAACACAAAGTGTTCGGAAGTCTCGCAGCGCCTTTTCCGACAAAAATAGTATTCTTTGCGGCAGCCACAAGAGCGTTTTCTAGAATATTTCTAATTTCGTCGATTCGCTGCCAGACGCCATCGGAAACGTCGCGCGCCGCGGCCTCGGCAGCCGCGCCAAACCCTGCGATGCCAATGACGTTCTCCGTGCCCGAGCGACGCCCCATCTCCTGCCCACCGCCACGGATTTGCGCGGCCAGATCGGTGCCGCGGCGCATGACAACTGCACCTACGCCTTTCGGTCCGCCCAGTTTATGCGCAGAGATCAGAGCCATCTGTGCGCCCAATTTGTTGAACGCAACCGGGATCTTTCCGAACGCCTGGGTGGCATCCACGACCGCGAGACCGTCAGGGAGACTCTGGATCACGCCGGTTTCGGAATTCGCGAGCTGCAGCACGGACCGGGCAGGATCGGTGACGTCAGCCTGACCCATATGCCCAACGGTCAAAGTATCGTCGATCCAGGCGGCAACGGCATCGTGCTCAATGGCCGCACCGTGCAAACCTCGCCCACCGCAGGCCAGAGCCGCCGCTTCGGTCGCGCCAGAGGTAAAGACGATATCGGCCCCTTCGGCACCAATGGCCGTGGCCACCTGCGCGCGCGCCCGCTCAATCAATGCCTTTGCGGCGCGACCTTCGGCATGAACGCTCGACGGATTGCCGACTACATCCATGGCCGAAACCATGGCCGCGCGCGCCTCGGGACGCAGCGGCATGGTGGCATTGTGGTCAAGGTAGACCCTGGTCATTCGTCGACCACGCTAAACAGACCGGGAACCGCCGGACATGGCGCAAGGTCATTGCACACCACGTCCGAAAGCCGGGTCTGATGCAGGAACACGTAGACATGTGCGCTCATGCTCTCCCACAGCCGATTGGTCAGGGATTGCGCCTTGCTGCCCGAAGACGCGCCCGACGCCCCTGCGCCCTTGTGCATTGCATCCACCTTTTCATCCACCGCCGACAGGACCTCGACCACACGGATATCCGACGCCGGTTTTGCCAGCCTGTACCCGCCACCGGGCCCGCGGACCGAAGAAACCAGTTCGGCCCGGCGCAGCTTGACAAACAACTGCTCAAGATAGGGGAGCGAGATGTTCTGGCGCTGAGAGATGTCACCCAACGTCACCAGCGCATCGTCGGGCTGCAGTGCGATATCGACAAGCGCGGCCATCGCATACCTGCCTTTTGTCGAAAGTTTCATGATCGCTCTCCCAAACGGCTGACATTTGCTCGAAATCATTGACGTTCACGCGTCCAATGCGTATGTGCCCCCAGACGAGGCAACGCCCGCGCGCCCAATTAGAACCGTTCTAAGGTAGCTTAGGGAATTCGTCAAGAATTTCGCAGCACCAGAGCAGAAACAGACAGGACTTACCGCCAAATGCCCGAGGTCATCTTTCCCGGACCCGATGGCCGCCTTGAAGGCCGCTACCACCCCCAAAAGGAAAAGGACGCCCCGATCGCCATCGTGCTGCATCCGCATCCGCAATTTGGCGGAACGATGAACAACAAGGTCGTCTACAACCTGCACTACGCCTTCTACAACATGGGCTTTACGGTGCTGCGCTTCAACTTCCGGGGCGTCGGCCGAAGCCAGGGCGAGTATGATCAGGGCATCGGCGAACTGTCCGACGCGGCGAGCGCGCTCGACTACCTGCAATCGATGAACAACAATTCCAAGCATTGCTGGGTTGCGGGCTTTTCCTTTGGTGCTTGGATCGGCATGCAATTGCTGATGCGTCGCCCGGAAATCACCGGCTTTATCAGCGTGTCGCCACCGGCGAACATGTACGATTTCTCGTTCCTGGCCCCTTGCCCGTCCTCGGGACTTGTCATCAATGGCAGTTCTGATCGCGTTGCACCGCCGGCAGATACTGTGTCCCTGGTGAACAAGCTGCACGAGCAAAAGGGCATCACGATCACCCACCAGGAAATCGAGGGGGCTGACCACTTCTTTCAGGACCCTCACATGGATACCATGATTGGCAATGTCAGCGACTACGTGAAGCGCAGGCTGACTGAAACCACACGCTAGATCGGATCGGACGCCGCGATGAGCACCCTGGACACTCTCGCCTCCAAATTGGCCGATGACACGATAGAGGCCATGAAGATCACCGGTGAAGAGCGTCTGTTCGTCGAGGTCGGCGAGCTGATTGGTGCATCATCGCAGACGTTGGAAGAAGCCTATCTGACGGAAATCCGCATCCGGCTCGCCGATCGTGCCGCGCGCAAGTTTCTCGCGACCAAGGTCGCTGCGGCAAAGCGAACGGCGTCCGCCCCTCCCTCGGCATGACGGAACGTCTTGATGCGCAGTTCGCGTTTCTTCGCGAAGCGGACAAGCTGAAATCCATCCTGCGCGCCTCGTGTCTGATCGACGGGTCGCGGCATGAAAACTCGGCGGAGCACAGTTGGCACATCATGCTGTATGCACTTGTGCTGTCGGAACAGGCTGCACCGGGCGTCGATATCAATCGCGTGCTGAAAATGCTGTTGATCCACGACATCGTCGAAATCGACGCCGGAGATGCGCCCATTCACGGCAACGTCGATCACGCCGCAATGGCCGCCAAGGAAGCTGCCGCGGCCGATCGCCTGTTCAGGCTCTTGCCGAGTGATCAGGCCGAGAGCTTTCGCGCCCTCTGGGGCGAATTTGAGGCCGCCGAAAGCCCGGATGCGATCCATGCCAAGAGCATCGACCGACTGCAAACGCCGATTGCGAACCTCGTCACTGGCGGCGGCAGCTGGAAAGACTATGACGTGACGCTGGAGCAGTTGGAAGCGCGTGTCGGTGTTCCCGTCAAACGCGGTTTGCCAAAGGTGTGGGCCTGGCTCCTGCCAAAACTCCAGACGTTTTTCGCAGCGCGGGAACGCGGCTGACACCGCTCTCAGGGTGACATGTAGCGCGCAAGAGTCTCTCGGAACGACGCCGGTATCTGCGCGGCGCGGCGGGTATCCAGATCGAGAAGCACCGACTTCCAATGCGACTCGAACACCGGCGTGCCGTCTTCACGCCAGATACAATTGCGAAAGGTGGCCGAACGGTCGCTGATTTCCGAGATGTCCGTTTCCACGACAAGGGCTTCGCCTTCCAGGACCTCTGATTTGAAGTCGCTCTCGGAATGAACCACCGCAAACGAAAGCCGCTGGCCGTCGACAACCTCTCCCGGAACCCAGCCCATTGCACCCTGCATGGCAAATCCGTTCTGATTGCAAAGTGCAAAGTAACGCGCAACATTCATATGACCCAGGGCGTCACAATCGGCCGTCCCGATCACCACGCGCGTCTTGTGCGACACCCCCATAGCCCAACCTTTCCATATTCGACGTTCCGTGCGACGATACACCGTGCCGCGCGACTGGCAATCCTCCCTGCGACAAAACAGTATACCATGGCATACAGGGCTTTAAGATGTCGTCGGGATCAGTTATATCGCGCATGAAATCGACCCAAGGCCCGAAAGGCAGACCCTATGGCAAACCTCTCCGATACCGATATTGTCTATACCACCGTTGACGAAGCGCCGGAACTGGCAAGCGCGTCGCTGCTTCCGATCGTACGTTTCTTTGCCAAAGCAGCCGACATCACTGTCGACACCCGCGACATCTCGCTCGCAGGCCGGATCATTGCGACCTTTCCGGATTACCTGACGGACGCGCAAAAGCAGGACGACGACCTTGCAGCACTGGGCGAATGGGTCAAGACGCCCGAAGCGAATGTGATCAAGCTGCCAAACATTTCGGCCTCCGTACCACAGTTGGTCGCGGCGGTGACCGAGTTGCAATCCAAAGGCTATGCCCTGCCCGACTATCCCGAAGACCCCAAAACCGACGAAGAAAAAGACGTTCGGGCACGCTATGACTCGATCAAGGGCTCGGCCGTGAACCCTGTTCTGCGGGAAGGCAATTCCGACCGTCGTGCCGCCAAGGCCGTCAAGAACTATGCCATGGCCAACCCGCATCGGATGGGCAATTGGAGCGCGGACAGCAAGACGCATGTCGCTTCGATGCCAGCAGACGATTTTTATGCCAACGAAACCTCCACGACGGTCACCGCTGCACAGGCAGGCGCGGCAAAGATCGTCCTGACCGGTACGGATGGCAGCGAAACGGTACTGAAAGACGGCGTTGAGCTTGAAGAAGGCACCGTGGTTGACGCAACCTTCATGTCCGCTGCCGCATTGCGCAGCTTTCTGAAAGGTGAAATCGCCAGCATGCAGCCGGGCGTTCTGTTTTCGCTGCACATGAAGGCGACGATGATGAAGGTCTCTGACCCGATCATCTTTGGCCATGCGGTTTCCGTCTATCTCGAAGACTTCTTCGCCAGGCATGGGGCCGCACTCGACGCCTTGGGCGTGAATCCCAATTCCGGAATCGGCGATATCGAAGCACGCATTGCGGACAATGCCGAGTTGAAAGCCGATCTTGCAGCGGCCCTCGCTGCGCGCCCGCCGATGTACATGGTGAATTCCGACAAGGGCATCACCAACCTGCACGTTCCGTCGGACGTGATCATCGACGCCTCCATGCCCGCCGTAATCCGTGCGGGTGGCAAGGGTTGGGGCCCGGATGGCAACGAAGCCGATACCAAATGTGTGATTCCGGATCGCTGCTATGCGTCGGTCTACGATGAAACCATCAGCTACTTTAAAGAGACCGGTGCGCTGGACGTGACCACTTCGGGCACGGTGCAAAACGTCGGCCTGATGGCGCAAAAGGCGGAAGAGTATGGATCGCACCCGACCACGTTCGAAATTCCGACGGCTGGCACCGTGCGGATGATCGCCGCCAATGGCGATGTCCTGCACACGCACGATGTTCAGGCCGGCGACATCTGGCGCTCGTCCACCGCGAGGCAGGCGCCGATCGAGGACTGGGTACAGCTGGCAATCGATCGCCAGGCGGCAACCGGCGCACAGGCGATATTCTGGCTCGATGCAGACCGCGCCCACGATGCGGTTCTGATTGAAAAGGTCAAACCGATCCTTCAGGCCAAGGGCGTTGCAGACAAATTCCAGATCCTCGCGCCTCGCGAGGCGACCCGCCTGTCGCTGGAAACGATCCGCAAGGGTGAAGACAGTATCGCCATCACCGGCAACGTTCTGCGTGACTATCTGACCGACCTGTTCCCGATCCTCGAACTTGGCACCTCGGCCAAGATGCTGTCGATCGTCAAGCTGATGCAGGGCGGTGGTTTGTTCGAAACCGGTGCCGGGGGGTCTGCTCCCAAGCACGTGCAGCAGCTTGTCGAGGAAAACCACCTGCGTTGGGACAGCCTGGGCGAGTTCTGTGCGCTTGGCGAGAGCATTTCCTTCCTTGCCGACCGCAAGGGCAACGCCAAGGCTGCAGTGCTGGGCAAGGCCGTTGATGCCGCAACTCAGGGCGTTCTCGACAACGACCGCAGCCCGAGCCGCAAGGTCGGCCAGCCGGACAACCGCGACAGCCACTACTGGTTTGCGCGGTACTGGGCCGAGGCGCTCGTCGCCCAGACAGAGGATGCGGAGCTGGCGGCCTATTTTGCCCCGGTCGCGCAGGCGCTGGCGGATGGCGAAGCCACAATTGTAGCAGAGCTTGCCGCGGTTCAGGGCCAACCGGCAGATATCGGCGGCTACTACAAGGCGGTCCCTGAAAAGCTGACCGCAGTGATGCGCCCCAGCGCAACACTGAACAGCATATTCGCCTGATCACAAACGAAACGCGCGCCCGGACCAATCCATACGGTCCGGGCGCGAATGCATCATTGGAAAGCCGGGAAGCTGCCACTCTGTGCAGCGCTCAGCTACTTCGGAAACGTGGGAAACGCCTCAGTGTCAGGTGCCCCAGAAATTCTGCGAAACGCTTTCGCCCGGTAGTTTCCGTTTCGGGTGCAGGCCCATTCTGATCAAACAGTCTGGAAACTGATATCGCGTTCGTCCGGCCCGACGGCGTAGGGTCTCATTGTCATGATAGCCAAAACGGCCTAGACGCCCCGAACACCACCTTCAAACAGAATGATCCCGGAATGCCAATCCACTATCTTTACCTGCTGCTGGCGATTGTCGCCGAGACGATCGGAACCACAGCGCTTCAGGCCAGTCAGCAATTCACCCGTTTCGGCCCATCCGTGGTTGTCGTGATCAGCTATGGAATCGCCTTCTACCTGCTGGCGCTGGCACTTCGGTTCATGCCGGTCGGCGTCGCATATGCCATCTGGTCAGGATTGGGCATCGTGCTGATCGCACTGATCGGGCTCATCCTCTTCGGTCAGAAGCTTGATCTCGCAGCAGTGATCGGGCTCGGCCTGATCATCGCCGGTATCGTCATCATTCAGCTGTTCTCGAACACCGCCAGCCACTGAGCGTTGCGGAAATCACGGATTAGGTCTGGCTATTGACGGCGTGCCGCGCTATGCGCGCGTCAACTCCCGTACAAAGGCTGAACCTATGGACCTGCGCAACATCGCAATCATCGCACATGTGGATCACGGCAAGACCACGCTGGTGGACGAACTGCTGAAACAATCCGGAACCTACCGGGACAACCAGGCCACCACCGAACGGGCCATGGACAGCAACGACCTGGAGCGCGAACGTGGGATCACCATCCTAGCCAAAGCCACATCCGTGGTCTGGAAAGGCACCCGCATCAACATCGTTGACACCCCCGGCCACGCCGATTTCGGCGGTGAGGTCGAGCGCATCCTGTCGATGGTGGATGGCGTCGTGCTGCTTGTGGATGCCGCCGAAGGCCCGATGCCGCAGACCAAGTTTGTCACCTCCAAGGCGCTTGCCCTCGGGCTGCGCCCGATCGTGGTTCTGAACAAGGTCGACAAACCGGATGCCGAGCCAGACCGGGCACTGGACGAGTGCTTTGACCTTTTCGCCAATCTCGGTGCCAGCGACGAGCAGCTGGATTTTCCGGCGATGTATGCCTCCGGACGCTCGGGCTGGGCCGATATGGAACTGGATGGGCCGCGCAAGGATCTGACGGCACTGTTTGATCTGATCGTGGAACATGTCGCCGCCCCGGCACAGATCGCGCATATGGACGAACCGTTTCGCATGCTCGCGACCACGCTGGGAAATGACCCGTTTATCGGTCGCATCCTGACCGGCCGTGTCGAAAGCGGCACGCTCAAGGCAGGTGAAACCGTCAAGGCGCTGACCCGTGACGGCGCGCTGATCGAGAATTTTCGCTGCACCAAGATTCTGGCCTTTCGCGGCCTGTCGCAGCAGCAGATTGAACGTGCCGAAGCTGGCGATATCGTCAGCCTTGCGGGCATGTCCAAGGCCACCGTCGCCGACAGCATCGTCGCGCCCTCGGTGTCTGATGCCCTGCCCGCCCAGCCGATCGATCCTCCCACCATCACCGTGACCTTCGGTATCAACGACAGCCCGCTTGCCGGACGTGACGGCAAGAAGGTGCAGTCCCGTGTGATCCGCGAACGGTTGATGAAAGAAGCCGAAAGCAATGTCGCGATCAAGATCAGCGATACGCCCGGCGGCGAGGCCTTTGAGGTCGCGGGCCGTGGTGAATTGCAAATGGG
Organism: Sedimentitalea todarodis; assembly: GCF_032595355.1. Lineage (NCBI taxonomy): Bacteria > Pseudomonadati > Pseudomonadota > Alphaproteobacteria > Rhodobacterales > Paracoccaceae > Sedimentitalea > Sedimentitalea todarodis. The sequence continues at coordinate 162,016 of NZ_JASMWN010000004.1, forward strand.
CGTCTTGATCGAAAACATGCGCCGCGAGGGCTTTGAACTTTCGATCTCACGCCCGCAGGTCCTGTTTCGGGAGATCGACGGCCAGCGTATGGAGCCGATCGAAGAGGCAACCATCGACGTTGACGATGAGTATTCTGGCTCCGTGATCGAAAAGATCACCGGGGTGCGCAAGGGCGAGCTGGTGGAAATGAAACCCGCCGGCGCAGGCAAGACGCGGATCATCGCGCATGTCCCCTCGCGCGGGTTGATCGGCTATCACGGTGAGTTTCTGACCGACACGCGCGGGACCGGGGTGCTGAACCGCGTGTTCCACAGCTGGGCACCGCACAAAGGTGCCATCCCCGGCCGTCGCGCGGGTGTTCTGATCTCGATGGAGAAAGGACAATCCGTCGCCTATGCGCTCTGGAACCTTGAAGAGCGCGGCCGCATGTTCATTGGCGCACAGGCAGATGTCTACCAGGGCATGATCATCGGCGAGCACAGCCGCGAGAACGATCTCGAGGTGAACCCGCTCAAGGGCAAAAAGCTCACCAACGTGCGGGCCAGCGGCACCGACGAAGCCGTGCGCCTGACCACGCCGATCACCATGTCGCTGGAAGAGGCGATTGCCTATGTCGATGATGACGAACTGGTTGAAGTCACACCCAACGCCATCCGTCTGCGCAAACGCCACCTCGACCCGCACGAACGCAAGCGCGCCGCCAAGGCCGCCAGTTAAGCCGATTTCGGCACCGGCGCATACCACGCGCCGGTCGCTTACGTTAAGGCCCGAGTCTCTGTCCGAGCGACCGGATCCGTCAATCGGTGGTTTCCACAACCATCAGTTCGCGCTCTGACGCGCCGCGCGCATGGTTGAGCGCCGCCTGGTACTCCGGCGAATTGTAGCAGTCGACAGCCGCGTCCACGGACGGAAACCGGGCAACGACGTTGCGCGGGCGTTCCTTGCCTTCCAGTTGAACAAAACGCCCACCGCGCGCGATGAATTCACCACCGTGCTTGGCAATCGCCGGTCCCGCAAGTTCGGCGTATTTGCCGTATGCGTCAGAGTCCGTCACCGTCACATGTGCAATCCAGAGCGCGCCCATATCAGCCTCCCATAACCTTTTCTACCGCCGCAATCGCGGCATCCGCGTTGCCCGTATCCCGGCCACCGCCCTGCGCCAGATCGGGCCGCCCGCCGCCGCCCTTTCCGCCCAGCTCAATCACTGCGGCCTTGACCAGATCGACCGCCGACAACTGACCCGTCAGATCATCGGTGACGCCGGCTGCCACGGCGGCCTTGCCACCTGCGTCTGCAATCAGCAGGACCGCACCGCTGCCGATGCGGGTCTTGTGTTCGTCAATCAACGCCGGAAGATCTTTGCCAGTGACGCCGCTGAGCACCTGAGCAACCAGAGCGACACCATTGATCTGCCGCGCGTCGGGCGCGGCCTGACCACCGCCCACCATTGCCAGCTCACGGCGCAGCTGCGCCACCTCGTTGCCCAGGGCCTTGCGCTCGTCCATCAGCGCACGGACGCGATCGGGCACATCGGCCGATTGCGCCTTGAGCACACCTGCGAGTTCCGAAAGCCGTTGATCCTGTTCACTCAGATAGCGAAATGCCTCCGCCCCCGTCAGCGCCTCGATCCGACGCACGCCGGCGCTTGATGCAGAGTCGCCCAAGGCAACGAACACGCCGATGTCGCCGGTCTGGCGCACGTGGGTCCCGCCGCAGAGTTCGATCGAATAGGTCGCGCCATTGCCGCCCTTGCCCGAACTTGGGTCCACCCCCATTGACACCACGCGCACTTCGTCACCGTATTTCTCGCCAAACAACGCCTGCGCCCCGATCCCGCGCGCATCGTCGGGCGTCATGATACGAGTCTCGACCGGCGCGTTCTGGCGGATGAAGCTGTTCACCTCTTCCTGAACCCGTTGCAACTCTTCTGCGGTCAAAGCCTTGGCATGGCTGAAGTCGAACCGCAACCGATCCTCGGCATTCAGCGATCCGCGCTGCGCCACGTGATCACCCAACGCACGGCGCAATGCCTCGTGCAGCAGGTGCGTCGCGGAATGATTGGCGCGGATGGATGTCCGGCGGCCATGATCCACCGTCAATGACGCGGCCTCTCCAACCCGGATGTGCCCTTCGCTTATCTTTGCGATGTGCAGGAACACCCCCGCCGTCTTGCGCGTATCGGTCACCTGCGCGACACCGCTCTCGGTTCGGATTTCTCCGGTATCGCCCACCTGTCCGCCACTTTCGGCATAGAAAGGGGATTGGTTGAGCGCGATCTGCACCTCCTGGCCCTGCTCTGCCTGATCTGCCGTGCTGCCGTCCCGGACAAGCGCAACGATCTGCCCTTCGGCCGTTTCCGTGTCATATCCCAGGAAATCGGTAGTGCCGTGCTGATCGGCAACATCGAACCAGACGGTCGCATCCGCCGATTCGCCGCTGCCTGACCATGCCGCGCGTGCCTTGGCCTTTTGCTCGGCCATCGCCGCGTCAAACCCGTCTGTATCGACGGTCCGGTCCTGTTCACGCAACGCATCCTGCGTCAGATCAAGCGGAAACCCATAAGTGTCATAGAGCTTGAACGCCGCCTGGCCGGGAAGTGCGGCCCCTTCGGGCAGATTTGCCAGTTCATCGTCCAACAGCTTCAGCCCACGATCAAGCGTCTGCTTGAACCGGGTTTCTTCCTGCTTCAAGGTCTCTTCGATCAAGGATTGCGCCCGGCCCAACTCAGGATAGGCCGCGCCCATCTGCTGTACCAATGCAGGCACAAGACGGTACATCAGCGGATCTTTCACACCCAGGAGATGGGCGTGGCGCATCGCGCGCCGCATGATCCGCCGCAGAACGTAACCGCGCCCGTCATTGGACGGCATCACGCCATCCGCCATCAGGAACGAGGTCGAGCGAAGATGATCTGCAATGACCCGATGATGTGTCTTGCCCGGCCCGTCGGGATCGGTGCTGCTCGCATCCGCGCTGGCCTCGATGAGGCTCCGCATCAGGTCCGTCGCATAATTGTCGTTCGTGCCCTGCAACAGGGCCGCGACCCGCTCGATTCCCATACCGGTATCGATCGACTGGTTCGGCAAGTCCTTGCGGCTGCCGTCCTCGAACTGCTCGTATTGCATGAAAACGAGGTTCCAGATCTCGACAAACCGGTCGCCATCGTCGTCAGGGCTACCCGGAGGGCCACCCCAATGCTGCTCGCCGTGATCATAGAAAATCTCGGTGCAGGGCCCACAGGGACCGGTCGGCCCCATCTGCCAGAAATTGTCGCTGGTCGGAATCCGGATGATCCTGTCGTCAGGCAGGCCGGCAACCTTCTTCCAGATCTCCGCAGCTTCGTCATCCGTGTGATAGACCGTGACCAGCAGGCGGGACTTGTCGATCCCCAGATCGCGGGTGATCAACTCCCAGGCAAACGGGATCGCATCGGATTTGAAGTAATCTCCGAAACTGAAATTGCCGAGCATCTCGAAGAACGTGTGATGCCGCGCCGTATAGCCGACATTGTCCAGATCGTTATGTTTGCCGCCGGCGCGGACACATTTTTGCGCTGTCGTCGCGCGCTTGTAGTCGCGATGTTCGACGCCGGTGAACAGGTTCTTGAACTGGACCATGCCGGAATTTGCGAACATCAACGTGGGGTCGTTCCGCGGCACCAGGGGGCTGCTCTCCACAACCTCATGACCTTGCTTTGCAAAATAGCTCAGAAAGGTGGACCGGATGTCATTCAACGTGGGCATGGGCAAACTTTCGGCGGTTCAAGACTGGACACTGAAATAGCCGCAAGCCCCGGCACTGTCCACCGCCGCAATGAGCCGATATCATTGCAAAAAAGGCGCACCGTGCGGCGCGCCTCTCTGACCTGGTCGTAACTCTATTCCGCTCAGCACTTTGTGGCAGCAGGCCCGTCTGACCGTCGGCGACTCACGCCTCCAGCACATCCTCGCCACTGGCAGCTCCCGGCTTGGGCATATCAAAGTCCAATCCATGTGCCGCCCTGATCTTGTCTTCGATGTCATACGCGATCTGGGGATTGTCCCGCAGATATTGTTTCGCGTTTTCACGACCCTGCCCGATACGCTCATCTCCGTAACTCATCCAGGCACCGGACTTGTCGACGACCCCCGCCTTGACGCCGAGATCAAGCAGCTCACCCATCTTGGAAATGCCCTCGCCATACATGATGTCGAATTCGACCTGCTTGAACGGCGCAGCGACCTTGTTCTTGACGACCTTCACGCGGGTTGCGTTGCCGACAACCTCGTCACGATCCTTGATCGACCCGATGCGCCGAATGTCCAGCCGCACCGAACTGTAGAATTTGAGTGCGTTGCCGCCGGATGTGGTTTCAGGGCTGCCGAACATGACGCCGATCTTCATCCTGATCTGGTTGATGAAAATCACCATGCAGTTGCTGCGCGAGATCGACCCCGTCAGCTTGCGCATGGCCTGGCTCATCAGGCGGGCCTGGACGCCGACACTGCTGTCGCCCATATCGCCTTCCAGTTCCGACTTCGGCGTCAATGCGGCGACCGAATCCACCACCACCATGTTGACCGCCCCGGAACGTACCAACGTGTCCGTGATCTCCAACGCCTGCTCGCCGGTGTCGGGCTGGCTGATCAGCAACTCGTCGATATCGACGCCAAGCTTGCGGGCATATTGCGGATCAAGCGCGTGTTCGGCATCGACAAAGGCACAAACACCGCCACGTTTCTGCTGTTCGGCCACGCAGTGAAGCGTGAGCGTGGTCTTGCCCGAGCTTTCCGGTCCGTAGATTTCCACGATGCGGCCCATAGGCAATCCGCCGATCCCTAGCGCGATATCAAGCCCCAGAGATCCTGTCGAACTGGACTCGATCTCCTGAATGGCGCCCTCGGCTCCAAGCTTCATGATCGACCCTTTGCCGAATTGTCGTTCGATTTGAGCAAGCGCGCTGTCCAGCGCCTTTTGCTTGTCTGCGTTTTTCTTGCTGCTCATGGTCAAAAGATCCGCCATAGTCCTGTTTCCCTGTCTTAGTGTCACACCCGTAGACGGGCGGCAATCTCTGCTTTGTTCACCTCTTGTTCCTGATAGGATCAAATGGAGAACATTTCAATTAGAATTTTCGATATCCCCACTGTTTCTGAAAGGGGTTAAAGAGTAGTTTACCCATTGAAATTGCCAATTCCACGTGGAGAAACGACTGATAGATGCTTGTTTTTCATAAAGAACGCCTGGCATTTCTGGCTGTACCAAAAACCGGCACCACGGCCTATCATGCAGCCTTGTCCAGGCGGGCCGACATCGTCGTTTCACATCCCTCCGGGCTGAAACATGCCTCGGTCTATCGCTACAGTAGATTTTTCCGCCCCATGTTCAACAAGGTGGGCGGCGCCGAAATGGAACTCCTGGCGGTGATGCGTGAACCTGTCAGCTGGCTTGGCAGCTGGTACAGATACCGCCAGAGAGCCGACTTGCGTGAAACAGACCGAAGCACCTTCGGGATGAATTTCGACGAATTCGTACTCGCCTATGTCAAGGGCAACCGACCGGCATTTGCGGACGTCGGAAGTCAGGCCAGCTTTCTCAAGACCCACCCCAGCGGAACCGCAATCACCCATCTGTTTCGCTACGAAGACTTGACCCGGTTGAACAGGTTTCTGGAAGACCGGCTTGGCGTCGAGATCGTGTTGGGACGCAAAAACGTGTCTCCGGAAATGAACCTGTCGCTATCGCCCGACGTTGATCGAAAATACCGGAAAAAGTGTCAGGAGGAGTTCCGTCTATACGATAGTATCGTCTGAAATCCGCCCCTAATGAAGTTGCTGGTGCACCGTATCGGTCAATTGATTGAGGGAGAACGGTTTTGGCAGAAAGACAGAGTTTGGAACCGCGGGCTGCGCATCACCAAACGCGCCCTCTGCATACCCCGATACAAAGACCACCCGCACGTCGGGCCGCTCTTTCAGAGCTTCTCGCACCCAGCTTGGTCCGTCCATTCCGGGCATAACCACATCGGTTACAAAGACATTCACGTTCAACCCGGGATCCTCAAGTGTCTTCAGGGCTTCTTCGGCTGACTCCGCCTCGAGCACCGTATACCCGCGCAGCCGCAGGGCACGCGATGCAAATGCCCTCACGGGTGCTTCATCCTCGACCAGCAGAATCACGCCCTCACCCTGTTTCGCGGTCGGTTGCGGGATGGCTTTCGCAACCTCGGGCACAGATTCGGCCTCGGCCTCATGCACCGGAAAGAACAGCGTGAACACCGTGCCGTTTCCGACCGTGCTGTCGACGAAGATAAAGCCGCCCGTCTGCTTTACGATCCCATATGCCGTCGACAATCCGAGCCCCGTGCCCTCGCCCGTCCTCTTGGTTGTATAAAAGGGTTCGAATATCTTTTGTAGCATCTCCGGTGCGATGCCCGCGCCTTCGTCGCTGACCTTGACGGTCACATAGGACCCGGCGGGAACGGTTGCACGGTCCCGCATCAGCGGTGTTTTCAGCGTGGTGATTTCCGTCTCGATCCTGATTTCGCCACCGGACGGCATCGCATCCCGCGCGTTGACGACCAAGTTCATCAAGACCTGCTCCAATTGCCGTTTGTCCGCTCTGATCGGGTTCAGGACCGGATCGTGGCTCAGCGTCAGTGTCACCTTTTCTCCGACGAGCCGGTTCAGCAGGTGCGTCAGGTCGGACAAGGTGTCGCGCAAATCCAGCACTTCGGGGCGCAGCGTCTGCTTGCGAGAGAACGCGAGCAATTGGCTGACAAGAGCCGCCGCCCGGTTCGCGTTCTGGTTTATCTGCACCAGATCGCCATAGTCCTGATCGCCCTGATCATGTCGCAACAGCAGTAGGTCGCAATGTCCCGAGATCGCCGTGAGCAGATTGTTGAAATCATGCGCGACTCCTCCGGCCAGCTGACCTATCGCCTGCATCTTCTGACTTTGCACAAATTGCGCCTCGAGCGTCTTCAATTCGGTCGCGTCATTCAGAACCGCAATCAGGAGCGGCTCACCATTCTCCGTGACCAGACTCAGCGTGACCTGAACAAACACCTCCCTGTCCTTGCGGCTCACCCGCAGGAACTCTGAATTCTTTTGCGCATTGCCTGAGATCGTTTCCTGCAACCAATCCGAAATCGGTCTGCCCAGCCCTTCCATGGTCTGCCCCAACTTCAGACCCTCGGCGCTTTCAACACCCAACAGGCCGATTGCCATCTGGTTTGCCAACAGTATCCGGCCATCGGTTGCGACTTTGATCATCGGCACCGGTAGCGTTTCAAAGACGATATCATGCCCCTGCCCGTCAGGCGCCTCGGAGGGCAGAAAGTAGAGCTCTCGCCGGCCTGCGAAACTGTTGTTCTCTGCGACCATGACATCGATGGGACCATCCTTGGCGCTCAACCTGTTCAGCGTGCCGGGCCTTACCGGGAGCGATGCAAATAGCCGGTCCAGCGATTTGGCGCGCGTTCCTATCAAGGCGCGCGCCGCATCATTCATGAACAGCACCGCCCCGGACCGACCGGTCGTGATCATCGGAACCGGCAATGACTCCGCACTGCGCGTGCCCGGCGAACGCTCCGGCATATCTTCCAGACGCCAAAGAAAATCGGACTCGCCAACAAGGTGCACCGACAGGCGAACATGGCCCCTGCGCGTCAAGAGATCTTCGCGCGCCGCACCATCGAGGCGAGCGCGGCATTGCAGCCGGTAGAGGACGGCAGAGGGGTTCGCGAACATGATCCGCAATGTGCCCGCCAGCGTTTCGCTTTGCGTATCGGCAAAGCGCGTTGTGGCGGCTGTATTGCTGACCCGGATTTCGCCGTCTTCGTCCGCGACAAAGCTGGGCGAAGAATCCCGTTCAATCAGGGACGAAAGCACCTTGGTTTCCGCGCGATCGGATTTGACGAAGGCGATGTTCCGCACCGCAAAGATCACCGATATTGCCAACAGTGTCGCCGACGCAGCCAGTAAGCTCTGCGAAATCAACCCGCCCGGCATCACAAACAGCCCGACTGCGCCCAACGCGCAGGCGAATCCCACGACGATGCCAATGCGAGCGCCCTCTGGAAGATGGGCCTCCAGAAAGGGCTGAAATGGCACATGGCGGCTGTTCACACGACGACTCCCAAACCTGAATTCGCTACCGCTACTCTCGTGGCCTACGGGTTAAACCAGACTTAACGTGCAAACATTATCGTTTAGGTTGTTTAGATACTCGGCGTATCCCGCGTCAAGTGTGCAGTGTAGAAGCCATCTGTTCCGTGCTGCATTGTCCACTGCTGTTGAACAGCGAGCCGCCAGCCACCGTTCTGTTTCAGGAAACGCTCTATCTGGCCTTGGTTTTCGTCACGCAGCACCGAGCAGGTCGCATAAGCCAGCAGACCGTCATCGGCCACCATTCCGGACACGGTCTCAAGGATCTCGACCTGTATGCCGCAGAGCTCTTGCAGCCCGGTTTCATCCAGACGCCACTTGCCCTCAGGTGCGCGCCGCCAGGCACCGCTGCCGGAGCAGGGGGCATCGCACAGGACCAAATCGAACGGACCCGCCTGTTTCAGATCACTGCTTGGAATTGCCGAAATCGTCGCGCCCGCGCGCGCCGCCCGTGCCGGAAGATCGCGCATTCTATCGGGTGCTACATCATGGGCAAAAATCTCAACCCGCGCCCGTGACGCCATGGCCAGCGCCTTGCCGCCCCCACCTGCACAGTAATCGAGAACGCGCATGCCGTCACGCAAGGGCAGTGCCTCTACCACCGCCTGGCTGGCCGCATCCTGCAGTTCCACCAATCCGGTTTGATAGGCTTCCGATTGCCGCAACCGGCGCGCACCTTCGGTGATTTCAAGCGCCGTGGACGCCGCAGGGTGCGATATCGTTGCAATTCCGTCCTGTAACAACCGGTCCTGTGCCTGAGGCACATCCCCTTTGGCGAGGTTCACCCTGAGATGGACTGGCGCACGGTCTTGCAAAGCCTTTGCACAGGCCTCGCTTTCCTCGGAGAGGCTTTCTGTAAACCGGGGCCAAAGCCAGTCCGGAATATCCAGTGCTTCTGGCCCCGGATCCGGGTCCTGCCCTGCCGAACGCTCTGCGTCCGTCAAGCCTGCAGGCGCATAGGCAACGCCCGTAAAAACTGTCTCCGGATCGCTGCCCGCATGACGCATGGCGCCCAACATCAGACCACGCCCGTTCCGTGCCCCCCCGAGTGCTGCGAATGACCGCATCCGGCGCATGACGTCGAAAACGTGATCCCGCACCGCAACACGATCCTTGGACCCGGCATAGCGACTGCGGCGCGACCAGCCGGTCAATGCCTGCTCAGCCGCTTTTCCGGCCAGTATCTCGTCGAGGATCTCGATCGCGGCCTGCACCCGCGCCGCAGGCGTCATGGATCACGTCCCCCCTTGGCATCCACTCGCAGGGTCATGATCTTGCTACACGCCCACACGATAATTCGGCGACTCACGGGTGATCTGCACGTCATGCACATGGCTCTCCTTGAGCCCTGCACCAGTGATCTTGACGAATGTACAGTTCCTGCGCATCTCGTCCACCGTGGCGCATCCGGTATAGCCCATCGCCGCGCGCAAGCCACCGACCAGTTGGTGAATGACCGCACCGGCACTGCCCTTGTAAGGGACCTGCCCTTCGATCCCTTCGGGCACAAGCTTGTCGCTCGCCGCATCCTTCTGGAAATACCGGTCGGCAGAACCACGCGCCATCGCACCAAGCGACCCCATGCCACGATAACTCTTGAAGCTTCGGCCTTGGTACAGAATGACCTCTCCCGGAGACTCGTCGGTGCCTGCGATCATGCTGCCGACCATTGCACAGGAGGCCCCGGCCGCAATCGCCTTGGCGAAATCGCCCGAAAACTTGATGCCGCCATCGGCGATCACCGGAACATCGCCGGCGCCCGCAGCACAATCCATGATTGCCGTCAGCTGTGGAACTCCAACGCCCGCAACCATGCGTGTGGTACAGATGCTGCCCGGCCCGATCCCGACCTTGATCGCATCCGCACCCGCCCCGATCAGCGCCCGCGTTGCCTCGGCGGTTGCGACATTGCCTGCCACGATCTGCACTTCGTTGGACAGGTTCTTGGCCCGTTCGACTGCATGGGAAACACCTTCGGAGTGACCATGGGCCGTGTCGATCACGATCATGTCCGCCCCGGCATCGACCAGCGCCTGCGCGCGTTCGAACCCGGCGTCGCCCACAGTGCTGGCCGCCGCCACGCGCAACCGGCCCAAATGGTCCTTGCAGGCCGTCGGGTTCAGCACCGCCTGTTCGGTATCCTTGAGCGTCAGCAGACCGGTGAGCTTGCCCTTGGCATCGCTCACCAGCAGCTTTTCGATCCGCCGCGCCTTCATCAGGCTGATCGCTTCGTCGCGATCTGCCGGTTCCCGCAAGATGGCCAGATTGTCAGACGTCATCATGACCCGGACCGGCGTGCTGTCATCGGTCGCAAAGCGCATGTCCCGATTGGTCACGATCCCGACGACGCGCCCCGCTTTGTCCACCACGGGAAACCCGGTTACCCGGTATCTTTCCTGCAGGGCCTTGGCATCCGCCAGCGTTTGATCCGCACCCAGTGTGATCGGATTGTAGACGATCCCGCTCTCGAACCGCTTGACCCGGCGCACTTCCTCGGCCTGCGCCTCGATCGACAGATTGCGATGCACCACGCCCATGCCGCCGGCCTGCGCCATGGCAATGGCCATGCGCGCCTCGGTCACCGTGTCCATTGCACTGGACAAGAGCGGAATATTCATCTGAATGGTCTGCGTCACCCTTGTTGCGGTACTGGCCGTCGAGGGCAGTACATTGCTGGCCGCCGGGACCAGCAGAACGTCATCAAAGGTGAGGGCCTCGCGAATCTCCATCGTCACTCTCCGTGGATATCTCGTTTGGCGCTTCCCTATGGCATGGTTGGCGGATGGGGAAAAGGGTTCACACAGTATATTGTGCCCCCCAACGCTCTTTTCCACCCGACCCGGCGCTTTGACACCGCCACTTCAAACCGAATGACGCAGGCGCATCAGAAATTGCCGTTACCCGTGTTTCGCTTTACACAGCGCCGACTATGGTGACCCAAGCTGACACACAAGGTGGATCTGCGGCATGCAAAACGACCCTCTCGTGATCTTTACCCCATCCGGAAAACGCGGGCGCTTCCCGGCTGGCACACCGATCCTGACCGCCGCGCGCCAACTCGGCGTCGACCTCGACAGCGTTTGTGGCGGCCGCGGCATTTGCAGCAAATGCCAGATCACCCCAAGCTATGGTGAATTCCCCAAACATGGCGTCACTGTCGCGGCCGACGCCCTGACAGCATGGAATGCAGTTGAAGAGAGGTATCGCTCCAAACGCGGAATGATCGAGGGGCGCCGCCTTGGCTGCCAGGCCCAGGTGCAGAGAGATATCGTGATCGACGTGCCGCCGGAAAGCCAGGTGCACAAACAGGTGGTCCGCAAACGGGCCGAAGCCCGCGACATCGTCCTCGATCCCTCCGTCAAACTCTACTACGTCGAGGTCGCGGAACCCGACATGCATGACCCGACCGGCGATCTTGAGCGCCTGCGCAACGCGCTGCGCGAGCAATGGGACGTGACTGACCTGCAGATCGATCTGGCGACGCTGCAAGCACTTCAGCCCGTGCTGCGCAAGGGCGGGTGGAAAGTGACCTGCGCGGTTCACCTCGGCTCGCGCGCCTACCGGCCCCGCATCATGCAGGTCTGGCCGGGGTTTCACGACGCCCCGATCTACGGCCTTGCTGTCGATCTTGGCTCCACCACCATTGCGGCCCATCTTTGCAACATGCAAACCGGAGAGGTCGTGGCCTCGTCCGGGATCATGAACCCCCAGATACGGTATGGCGAAGACCTGATGAGCCGGGTCAGCTATTCGATGATGAACGCAGGCGGTGCCGCGGAAATGACGGCCGCGGTACGGGCCGGAATGAACACCCTGTTCGATCAGATTGCGTCAGAGGCCGGGATTGACAAGACCGAAATCATGGATGCCGTGTTTGTCTGCAATCCGGTCATGCACCACCTGTTTCTGGGTGTCGATCCGTTCGAACTGGGACAGGCGCCGTTTGCGCTGGCCACGTCGGATGCGCTGAACCTGACTGCCGCCGAGATGGATCTGAAACTGCACCCGAGCGCGCGCATCTACCTGTTGCCCTGTATTGCCGGACATGTCGGTGCGGATGCCGCCGCGGTGGCCTTGTCAGAGGCGCCTGACAAATCCGAAGACCTCGTTCTGGTTGTCGATGTGGGCACGAATGCGGAAATCCTGCTGGGCAACAAGGACAAGGTTCTTGCCTGTTCCTCGCCCACCGGCCCCGCCTTTGAGGGAGCCCAGATCTCCTCGGGCCAGCGCGCCGCCCCCGGAGCCATCGAGCGTGCCGAAATAGACCCCGTCACCAAAGAACCGCGCTTTCGGGTTATCGGCAGCGAGATCTGGTCCGACGAAGAGGGGTTCGCCGAAGTCATCGCCACGACCGGAATCACCGGCATTTGCGGATCGGGCATCATCGAACTGGTCGCCGAAATGCGGATGGCGGGGATCGTTGATGGGCCAGGCCTAATCGGTTCTGCGGAACAGACCGGCAGCGACCGCTGTATCCTCGACGGGCGCACCTATTCCTATCTGATCTGGGATGGCACCGCCGATGGCGGGCCGCGCATCACCGTCACCAACCGGGATATCCGCGAAATTCAGATGGCCAAGGCCGCGCTGTATTCCGGCGCGCGCCTGCTGATGGACAAGTTCGAGGTCGATCATGTCGACCGTATCGTGCTGGCCGGTGCGTTTGGAGCGCATATCAGCCCCAAACACGCGATGGTTCTGGGCATGATCCCCGACGCGCCGCTCGACAAGGTGACTTCGGCAGGGAACGCCGCCGGAACCGGCGCACGGATCGCGCTCTTGAACCGCAAGGCAAGGGACGAGATCGAACAGACGGTCCGGGCGATTCACAAGATCGAAACCGCGATCGAGCCACGCTTTCAGGAGCATTTCGTGAATGCCTCCAACATCCCCAACGCGATAGAACCCTATCCGATCCTGAACAGCATCGTGACGCTGCCGACCGTGAACTTCAATCAGAGCGGTCGGGAAACCCAGTCGCGCGAACGCCGGCGGCGGCGGCGCGAAGAGTGAAACCTTTTTGTCCAGTATGCGATAGAGCAAACGAGGACAGGGAAAGGACAATTAGTGAAGCGGCTATTTCCCTCATTGCCAGAGAACGCAGGCTTGGCCGAGGTATTCCAGACCTTTCCTGACACCATCAAACCACTACTGGAATATCATGATGCCCTGTTGCGCTCGGACAGCCCGCTTAGCATCGCGCAACGGGAACTGATTGCGGCCTATGTCTCCGGGCTTAACGCTTGTGCCTTTTGCTTTGGAGCGCATGTGATCATGGCGCGGGCCTTTGGCATATCGCCCGAAACGATCGAAGCCTTGATGGACGATCCTGACGCGGCACCGGTCGAAGCCGAGATGAGGCCCATTCTGGCCTATGTCGCAAAGCTGACCAACGCGCCCGCCACCATGACCGAGGCCGATGCCCAGGCGGTCTATGATGTCGGCTGGAGCGAACGGGCGCTGTTTGACGCGATTCAGACCTGTGCGCTCTTCAACTTCATGAACCGTATTCTCGAAGGCACCGGTGTGACCGCCTACCCGCTTGACCCGGATGCCCTCACCGAGGACGACCTGACCGCCCGTCGTACCGTGACCTATGGTGACTGGCGCCGCAGGATCGGCGTGCTGGACTGACCCACGGGTCCGGTATGCCGGACTTGCCAATCCGTCAGGAACGGTCATTCTGTGGGCATTGATCCAGTGATTGTACAAGGCCCGGCATGCAAACCCGCAAAATCATTATCTGCATCGACGGCACCGGGAACCGGGTCGGAGACAACGAAAGCAACATTCTCAAGCTCTACAAGGGCCTTGCGCAGTCAGACAGGCAGATCGTTCATTACGTGCCCGGTGTCGGCACGATGGACGGGCCGCACCTCTTTGGCTCTACCTTGGTGCGCAAGACCAAGGCACTGGCCGGGCTGGCCTTTGGCATGGGGCTCGAGGACGATGTGCTCGACGCCTATCGCTTTCTCTGCCGCACCTATCAAAGTGCCTCTGACAAGCGAAAGGCCGCAAATGCCGACCGTGCGGCGCTGCGGGACGCCGCGCGCAAACTCGGATTGAAATCCCCGCGCAAGACCCCCTCGCTACCAGAAGCGGAGGATGACCAGATCTATATCTTCGGGTTCTCGCGCGGTGCCTATGCCGCCCGGATCCTCGCCGGGTTCATCCACAATTTCGGTCTGGTCGATCCCGCACGGTTGCACATGATCACCGAAGCGTTCCGCGCCTACCGGATCGTGACAGAGCATGACCGCGGAGAGCCCAATGCCGTGGTCTTCAAGGCGTTGCGCCAATATGAAACCGTGCTGCGCCCCAATGGCCGGGTCCCGATCCGATGCCTCGGTCTGTTTGATACGGTGGCCTCGATGGTTCGACTGAACAGACCGCTGTCGTCGCTGTTCAAGTATCGCAGCCCGATGGAACTCAGCACCCATGCCAACGTCGAGCGCAACCCGTCGGTGCGCATCGTCCTGCATGCTATGGCCGTCGATGAACGGCGCAGCATGTTCCGTCCACTGCGTTGGCAGAAGAGCGAATATTACGGCAACCGATTCCGGCAGCCCCAGCAGCAACGCACGCAATTTGTTCACCAGCGATGGTTCCCCGGCTATCATTCCGACGTCGGTGGATCGCCCCGCGAAAACTTCAGCGGCATTGGCAAGATCACCCTGCTCTGGATGCTCAAAGAATTGCGGCGCATGGACCATCTTGCGTGGAAGGAGGACACCGCGCTTGATCCTCCCAAACCGGGCGAACGCCGGATGAAACCGATGCATGGCGTTCAGGTCAAGTCACGTTATCGCAGCGGTTTCCTGGAAGGCAAAGATCAGAAGCGTCGCACACCGGATGGTCAACGCTATGCCAAGCCGGATGCGCTTGCGCCGCTGCATGACTCGATGTCGCTGGCGTGGGCGCCTCTTGAGATTTTTCCCAAGACCACATTGCGGCGACAGTGGCACAACCGTCCCGGATGGTGTTGGTACCTGCCCCTGTCCGAGCCGCGTGTCATCGAAAAGGACGATACGATCGACGACTCGGTTTATGACCGCATGCGCCGCTGGCGGTTTTATCGGCCGGTAAATCTGCCGAAAGAGTAGGATGTCGCTGGCTGTGCGACTGTGCCGACCGCCGCTGACGCGCCCCACTCAATAGGGCGCATCAGTTTTGTCAGTTCGATCAGGCGGATGCGTCTTGCGGAATACGCAGAACCTGTCCGGGATAGATTTTGTCGGGGTGGCTCAGCATCGGCTTGTTTGCCTCAAATATCTCGGTGTAGCGGTTTGCGCTTCCGAGCGTCTTCTTGGCAATCGCAGACAGGGTATCGCCCCGTTCCACCGTGTGAAAAACGGTATCCGAACCATCGCCATCATCCTGGACACTGGCAACGCCACTCACGTTGCCGACGGCCAGAACGATCTTTTCGCGTGTTTCCTGATCGACGCCCTCACCGACCACTTTCACCGCGTCCCCTTCGACCGAGATATCCAATCCAGAGGTATCCAGACCCAGATCGGTCACTTCATTCTTCAGCACTTCGGCATCCGGCGCATCATCGCCACCAAAAAGGCTCTTGCCCGAATCCTTGACGAAACTCCACAAACCCATAGCGATCTCCAATTCTTGTTGTTGTGTTGCGTATGTCGCTGACAACGGACGCGCTCACAAGTGGGAAAACACGCGTGTTTTCGTCATTCCAGGGTTCGTCACTCAGGTCGCCTTGCGGGTTGCCAGCAGCAGGCTGGTTTCACTTGTGCTGACCCCGTCAAATCGCCGGATCTTCCCCAATGCCGCATCCAGCCCCTCCAGCGTCTCGGTGCCCAACTCAACGATCACATCCCATCGCCCGTTGGTGGAATGGACGGCCCGGACCTCGGGCAATCCCTGCAACTGACGCACGACCCGTTCGGTTCCACGCCCTTCGATCCCGATCATCATCAAACCGCGAACCGGATCGCGCAGCGTGTCCTCTTTCATCACCACCGTGAACCCCAGGATCTGACCGCTCTGCTGCAGGCGATCAATCCGCGATCGCACGGTGGTGCGCGACAGGTTCAAGGTCAGCGCGAGTTCTGACAGGGAAGCACGTGCATTGTGGCGCAGCGCCGCGATCAGACGTTCGTCCGTTTTGTCCAAAATGCCCTCCGTTTCGATATTTTATCGTACTAAATGCGCAAAACATCGACTATCATCAAGACCGATATGGAACTTAAACACAGGCATTCCAATCTTGCGAGGCTTTCATGACACGTAAAACCTGTATTCTGATCGGTGCCCCTGTAGATAGCGGCAAGGACCGACGTGGTTGCCTGATGGGACCCGATGCCTATCGAACCGCGGGCCTGTCCGAGGCGCTCTCCGATCTGGGCCACAAGGTTCAGGACATGGGCAATCTCACCCCCGCCACTCATGCGCCCGACACCGGCGAAAGCAAGCTGGTGCGCCCGAACGAAACCGTCGGCTGGACCAATCGCCTGATCCGCGTTGCCGAAGACGCCATGGGCCGTGGTCTGCCGATCTTCATGGGCGGCGATCATTCCCTGTCATTGGGCAGCGTCGCAGGTGTTGCCAACCACGCCGCAACGAAGGACCGCCCGCTCTTCGTCCTCTGGCTGGATGCGCACAGTGACTATCACACTCCGGAAACCACAGGTTCCGGCAATCTGCATGGCACCCCGCTGGGATATGTCACCGGGCGTTCGGGGTTTGGCGGATTTCCGGCAATCACCAACCCGGTGCCGCAGGAAAACATCTGCATCATCGGGCTGCGTTCGGTCGATGCCGCCGAAAGACAGGCCCTGCAGCAGACTGCCATTCGGCGCCACGACATGCGCTCGATTGACGAGACCGGGATCGCGGCCCCGCTGGCGGCCTTCCTCGATCACGTCGCCGCCGCAAACGGGCTGCTCCATGTCAGCCTGGACGTCGATTTCCTCGATCCGATGATCGCCCCTGCGGTCGGCACCACCGTCCCCGGAGGCGCCACCATGCGCGAGGCCCATCTGGTCATGGAGATGATCTGTGACAGTGATCTCATGACGTCGCTCGATCTCGTGGAATTGAACCCGTTTCTTGACGATCACGGCCGCACCGCCATGGTGATGGTGGACCTTGCCGCCTCGTCGCTCGGCCGTCGCGTCTTTGATCGTCCAACCTGAGAGCCACGGCAATGACCCTGCAAGCCCCCTCTTCCGTGATCATGGTGCGCCCACACGCGTTTCAGTCGAACCCGGAAACCCGTGCCGACAATGCGTTTCAGACCGCCTTGCCCCTGACAGAGGATGATGTCGCCGCCCTGGCGCGCGACGAGTTCGACGCCGCCGTTGCCCGGCTGCGCAAGGCCGGGGTCACCGTGCATGTCTTCGAGGATACCGGCAACGAGACCCCGGATTCGGTGTTTCCAAACAACTGGTTCTCGACCCATGCCGGTGGCCATGTCGCGGTCTATCCGATGTTTGCCGCAAACCGCCGTCGCGAGCGCCGCTGGGATGTGATCGACCTGCTGAAACGAGATTATCGCGTGCAGGACGTGATCGACTATTCCGGTCTGGAAGCTGATGATCTTGCGCTGGAAGGTACCGGTGCCATGGTTCTGGATCACGCCGAGCGTGTCGCCTACGTGGCCCGCAGCAAACGTGCGGATCCGGTCCTGCTGGAACGGTTCTGCACCCATTTCGGCTTTGAGCCGATCGTTTTTGACGCCGTCGATGCCAGCGGGGCGCCGATCTATCACACCAACGTTCTGATGACGATCGGTACCGCCTATGCGCTTGTCGGACTGAACCTGATAGCGAACGAGACACGCCGCGCGACCGTGGCGGCCCGCCTGGCCGAAGCCGGCCGCGACGTGATCGATCTCAGCGCGGATCAAATCGCCAACTTTGCCGGCAATGCCATCGAACTGACGGGGCGCGATGGCCCGGTGCTGGTGCTCTCCGCCCGCGCGCTTGCATCGCTGCACGACGACCAGATCAACCTGATTTCCCGCAGCGCCAGCCTGTTGCCACTGGACCTGCCCACCATCGAAACCGCCGGAGGCTCGGCCCGCTGCATGATCGCGGGCGTCCATCTGGCCCGACGCTGAAAGACACGACATGACCCAACCCTCTGACAAGGCCCTCGTGCCATTCGTTTCCGTCGATCACATGATGCAGCTGATCCACCACATCGGTATCGAACCGATGCTGTGCGGGCTGGCCGACTATATAGAATCCGATTTCAAACGCTGGGAGCTGTTTGACAAGACTCCGCGCGTGGCCAGCCATTCCGCCGAAGGAGTGATCGAACTTATGCCAACTTCGGATGGCGAGGTCTATGGCTTCAAATACGTCAACGGCCACCCCAAGAACACCGCCGAGGGGCTGCAAACCGTCACCGCCTTCGGCCTTCTGGCGGACGTGGCCTCGGGCTACCCGGTGTTGCTGACGGAAATGACCATTCTGACCGCGATGCGCACGGCCGCCACCAGCGCCATGGTCGCCAGGCACCTTGCCCCCAAAGGCGCAGACACGATGGCGATGATCGGCAACGGCGCACAATCGGAATTCCAGACCCTCGCGATGAAGGCGATCTGCGGGCTGAAATCCGTGCGCCTCTATGACACCGACCCTGCCGCAACAGCCAAATGCGCCGCCAATCTGGCGAACCATGGCATCAACGTCGTCAGCTGTGCGTCACCGGAGGACGCCATCGAAGGCGCGCAAATCCTGACCACCTGCACCGCAGACAAGCAATATGCGACCATCCTGACCGACAACATGGTCGGCGCGGGCGTCCATATCAACGCCATCGGCGGCGACTGTCCGGGTAAGACGGAACTGGCCCCGGCGATTCTGCATCGCTCTGACATCTTTGTCGAATTCCCACCACAAACCCGCATCGAAGGCGAGATTCAACAGCTTGATCCCGAACACCCCGTCACCGAATTATGGAAGGTCATTTCCGGCACGGCCAAGGGGCGCACCTCGGATCGGCAGATCACCCTGTTTGATTCAGTCGGTTTTGCGATCGAGGATTTCTCCGCCCTGCGTTATGTCCGCGATCAACTGCCCCCAACGGGTCTCTACCACCCGCTCGACCTTCTGGCCGACCCGGACGACCCGCGTGACCTCTTTGGCATGGTGCACCGCGCCAGCACCTAGGGCGCACATTATTCGGCCTTTGCGGGCTTCTCTCACAAAGGCAATTCCCATTCGAACCTAGTCCATCCTCGCGCCGTTGACACATCGTCGGAACGGCCTTATGCATAGTTTGTTATGATATAACATAACATGATCTGATCAACTCCGACTCTATACAAAGGCCCAGATGATGCACAGAAAAATGTTCCAGACCTTCGGTCGTCTTGCCGCAGTCGCCGTGCTGGCGATCGGTGCCCAGGCGCATGTCGCGCACAGCGCGTCAGACAAGTCCCACAGCCACGACCACAAGGCGGATGATATCTATCGCGGATATTTTGACGACGCACAGATCAAAGAACGCACGCTTGCCGATTGGCAGGGCGACTGGCAATCGATCTACGCCCATCTTCTGGACGGCGCACTGGACGCGGTCATGGCGCACAAGGCCGAAGAGAGCGAAAAAACCGCCGAGGAGTATCGCACCTACTACGAAACCGGCTATCGCACCGATGTTGACCGCATCGTGATCGAAGGCGACGACGTGACTTTCCACGAAGGCAATGAACACGTGCAGGCGCGCTATGCAAGCGACGGCTACGAAATCCTGGCTTATGAGAAAGGCAACCGAGGGGTCCGCTATATCTTTTCGAAGGTCGCCGGGGATGCCGAGGCACCGGAGTACATTCAGTTCAGCGACCACCATATCGCGCCCGAAACCGTCGGGCATTACCACCTCTACTGGGGTGATGACCGTGCCAAGGTGCTGACCGAACTGACCAACTGGCCCACATACTTCCCCTCCGGCATGACCGGCAAGGAGATCGCCGCCGACATGCTCGCGCATTGATGCGACGTTCGCGCCGAGGCCGGATCAACAAGGCGTGCGTGCCCGGTTGTTTCGGCCCCGGCGCATTGTCCCCTGACCTTGGGATTGGCCCCATTCGTCCGGGCCACCCCCGCAGCCGGTCCATCGCGCGATTTTCTTGGTCGGGCCGACGGATCAGGCTTCCAGTTCCGCATCCCAATAGAGGAAATCCATCCAACTGTCGTGCAGGTGGTTGGGCGGGAACTTGCGGCCCATGTTGCGCAGCTCTTCGGCGCCAGGCTGGCGCGGGGGTTTGCGCAGGGACAGGCCGGTACGATGCAACGCCTTGGATCCCTTCTTGAGGTTGCAGGGCGAACAGGCCGCCACCACGTTCTGCCAGCTGGTCACGCCTCCGCTCGCACGCGGCACCACGTGGTCAAAGGTCAGATCACCCTTGCCGCCGCAGTACTGGCAGCGGAATTCGTCCCGCAGAAACAAATTAAAGCGCGTGAAGGCCACGCGCTTTTGAGGTTTGACATAGTCCTTCAGCACCACCACCGAAGGTATTCGAATACTGGTACTCGGACTGCGAACCACCTCGTCATACTCGGCAACGATATCAACCCGATCAAGCCATGCGGCCTTGATCGCGTCCTGCCAGCACCAGAGGCTGAGCGGGTAATAGGACAAGGGGCGATAGTCGGCATTCAGGACCAATGCCGGGTGCTGGCGCAACGCACCAGGTGCTCTTACAAAATCCGTCCTGAATTCAGCGTTCATGGGTGACTCCGTCCTCGCCCTGCCTGCCTGTTTCCCGACACCAGAGCGGGGAACCCGCCCCGAATTGAGGATGACTATATATCGTGGTTGGAACCTGACAAGTCCTGTTTTTCCACAATATGTCGCCATCGATTCAACCGTATGCTGCAAGTGCAAGGTAACTCAGACATGACAGTTGTCCACAAAGCAGCCCCCCGCCCTGTTGCGCCCGCATGAATCTGCACTGTAGGACGGGCCCATGACCCGTCTCATCCGATTCAACAAACCCTTTGATGTGCTGTCGCAATTTACCGATTCAGGCACGATCGGCAGCCCGCGCCGCACCTTGTCGGACTTCATCGACCTGCCCGGTGTCTATCCCGCCGGGCGGCTCGATCGTGACAGCGAAGGTTTGATGCTGCTGACCGACGATGGCCGGTTGCAGGCGCGCATCTCCGATCCTCGACACAAGATGGAGAAAACCTATTGGGCGCAGGTCGAAGGCAATCCGGATGAAGCCGCAATCGCCGCGTTACGTGCCGGTGTCACGCTGAAAGACGGACCAACCCGCCCAGCAAAGGCCCGCCGCATCGAGGCACCCGCAGGGCTTTGGCCGCGCGTCCCGCCGATCCGGGTGCGCAAGTCGGTGCCGGATTGCTGGATCGAACTCGCCATTTCCGAAGGTCGCAACCGGCAGGTCCGGCGCATGACCGCAGCGGTCGGCCACCCGACGCTGCGTCTGATCCGTGCGCGTATCGGACCCTGGACACTCGATGGGCTGGGCCCCGGAGAATGGGGTGAAGCGGACGCTGACAGATGGTCGCGTCGCTGATAACATACGTGCATGACCACCACCAACCTGCCCCCTGCTGCCGCACCCGGCGCGATCCTCGAAACGGCATTATATGTCGATGATCTGGATGCCGCGACGACGTTTTACGAGGGTCTGCTGGGGCTTGAAGCTTTCCAGACAGTTCCCGGCCGTCACGTGTTCTTTCGGATTGGCGCGGCGGTGCTGCTTGTGTTCAATCCGGATGCAACCGGTACACCGTCGCAGAATCCGCGTCTGCCAGTGCCGCCTCATGGCGCGCGCGGGCCAGGTCACCTGTGCTTTGCGATGCCGCGCCAACAAATCGACGCGATGCGCGCGCGCCTGATCGCGGCCGGTATTGCGGTGGAAACAGAGTTCGACTGGCCCAACGGTGCCCATTCGCTTTATGTGCGTGACCCGGCGGACAATTCGGTCGAGTTTGCAGAGCCTTGGCTGTGGGAATGATCCAAGCCTAGATCGATACGCGTTCGCCCGCGTCAAACTTCACGATTTCCCTGGAAATGACGCCGATCTCGCCCAGGGCCTCGCGAAAGGCCGCCATATGCGGGGCCTCGGAATGCGCCTGCAAGGCGGCATCGTCGGACCATTCCTCGTAGACGCGGAACCGGTGCGGCGCTTCGACCTGTTGCGAGAACTCGTAGACGTGGCACCCGGATTCCTTTCGGGTTTCTACCATCATCTTGGTCGCCGCAGCCTGTGCAGATCCGATACGGTCGGGATTGATTTCTATGATACCGGTGACGATCAGCATGGTTGGTCCTCCCCTAAAGACTCAACTTGTCGCGCATGAAGGCGAGCGCCACGCTCAGCCCGTCTGGCGCGATCCCATGGGCGGTGCCCTTCATCACGTGGGCATAGACGTCCTGCCAACCGGCCTCCTGCAACGCCTCGGCGGCCTGTGGCAGTGATTGAGGCGGCACCACATCGTCCTGATCACCGTGAACAAGCAAGATCGGCGGTCGCACGACTACCTCATCCGCAAGTGTTTCCGGTGACAGCAACCGCCCGGAGAACCCGACAATCCCCGCAACCGCATCCTCGCGGCGCGGCCCGACATAGAGCGCCATCATCGTGCCTTGCGAAAACCCGAAGAGAACCACCTGTTCCGGCAAGACGTCCTCGTCCACCATCAACGCATCCAGAAATGCGTTCAGGTCGTCGACCGCCGACGTCATGCCGCGCATCGCTTCTTCTTCGCTCGACCCGTCGATCCAGGGAATGGGGAACCACTGGTAGGCATTCGGCATGCCGTCAATGGTCTCGGGCGCGTCCGGCGCGACAAACAGCGTATCCGGCAGATGTTCGCCCAATGGATCGGCCAGACCCAGCAGGTCGGCTCCGTTGGCGCCGTAGCCATGCAGGAACACGACAACCGATCGTGTGGTGCCCGAAAGCGGCTCTTTGCGGCCAGCAGTCAATACGCGCGTCATGAAACCCTCATCCCTGTTTGCCGCAGGCTGCCGCAAGACGGCGAGCAGCGACCTGCAATTGCATGGTTTTGGCACGCAGGTCCGCGCCTGACAAGGCAATTGGGGATCCACTGCCAAGCGACACCCGGCCCTTTCGGTTATTGCGCAGTTTATCAGAAGTTTGAATAATAGGACTGGATTGTACGCCCAAGGTGCGCAACGGTATTTCCAAACGATGACGGGGGGATGGCCGTGAAACGACTACCGCACTACCTGACAATTGGTTTGCTTCTGAGCGGGGCGACGATGGCGCAGGCCCAGAGCGAGGCGACAACGGACGCCGCTCCAAACGACGCTCTGTTGACACAGGCAGAGATCGAAACGCTGGTCGCGCCAGTGGCCTTGTATCCGGATACGCTCCTGATGCAGATCCTTGTCGCATCGACCTATCCGCTCGAGATCGTGAAGGCCGACAACCTTCTCACCAAGAATGCCGGTGCTGACAGTGCGACGCTGGAAAGCGCCATCGATGCCGCAGGGTATGATCCCAGCGTCGGAGTGCTCGCCACTGCCTTTCCCGAAGTCGTCACGGACATGGCCGAGCATGTGGAGTGGACCGAAGCCATGGGCGACGCGATGCTGGCGCAGAGCGACGATGTGATGAGCGGCATCCAGACGATGCGGCAGCAGGCGATCGACTCCGGTGCGCTGATCAGCGGTGCGGCGCAAACCGTCGAGGTCAATAACGAGGATGAGGTAATCATCCAGCCGACAGATCCCGAAGTTGTCTATGTCCCGCAATACGACCCCCAGGTTGTCTACGCGGACAACGGCAGTGATGTGGGTGATATCGTCATGGCCGGCGCGATCGCCTTTGGCACCTATGCTGTAATGGATGCCATTTTTGACACTAATGATCCATGGAACGACTATTGGGGCTGCCGCAACTGCGGCGGCTGGAGTGGCAACCCGATCATCCGCAATCCGAATATTGATATCGATGTCGACGGCAACGTGAACATTGGCAATGAAATTGATCTGGGCGACCGGGAATGGAAACCGGACGACAAGCGCAGAAAGGATGCGAAAGACAAGATTGCCGACAGAAAAGGCCCCGGCGGCGCAACCACGCTGCCGGTCAGGAAAGGCGACAACCGCGGGGATGCCATGCGCGCCAACCTCGCGCAGAAATCCGGCGCGGCCGACATCAGCCGTCCGGGCGCAGCCGGCAAGTTGCCACAGGTCAATCGCCCTTCGGCGCGGCCTGCAAATATCAAGCATGACGCTATCTCCAAGACCCGTCCCGGGGCGGGCAAGGCATCGGTCAACAGACCCGCATCCAAGCGACCGGCCATCAAGAAACCTGCGGCGGCAAGGCCAGCCGGCGGAAGCCACAAGGTCACAAGAAAAGCGCCACACAAAGCATCAGCGATGCAAAAACGTGCCCCGTCGCACAAGGCCCGCGCGGCCTCGCATCGCGGTGGCGGTGGCGGTCACCGGAGACGGAGGTAAGATCATGAAAAAGTTCCTTCTTTCAGGCCTCGCCGCAACCATGGTCTCGACCACGCCGCTGCTGGCGGAACCTGCTGTCTACGCCACACCGCATGATGCGCTCATGGCGCTGATTGATGCGGTTTCGGCGCAGGACCGCGACGCGGTTCTTGCGGTTTTCGGACCCGAAAACGCGGATCTGGTCACGACCGGCAATGCCGCCGAGGACCAGCGCAATCGACTGGAAGTATTGCAGATGTATGGCGAAGGCTACCGCATGGAGCCTCAGAATGACGCAGAGATCGTCATTGCCCTGGGGGCCGACGATTGGCCCTTTCCGGTGCCCCTTGCCCGGACCGACGCAGGCTGGGCGTTTGATGCAGAAGCCGGTCGAGCCGAAATTCAGAATCGCGAAATCGGTGGCAACGAACTGGAGATCATTGACCTGATGGACGCCTATGGTGACGTTCAGGCCGCGTTCCGGCTGGTGGATCAGAACGGCGACGGGGTCATGGAGTTTGCCCGCAGGATCATCTCGGATGCCGACGCGCGCGACGGGCTGTTCTGGCCTGGCGTGGACAGTCCAATTGGTGCAAACCTCGCGCGGGCGGCGGTCGACGGGTTTAGCGATGGCGAGGTCGACTACGAACCGGACCCCTATCAGGGTTATTACTTCCGTATCCTGACCGGGCAGACCGATGCGGCCCCCGGCGGGGCGATGGAATATATCATCAACAACCATATGTTGGCCGGACATGCGCTGCTTGCGGTCCCGTCTGCCTATGGTGAAACCGGGTTCCACAGTTTCATGGTGTCGGAAAACGGCATCATCCTTGAGGCAGATCTCGGACGCGACACGCTTGATATCGCAGCGGACATGACCATGTACGACCCCGGCGAGGGGTGGTCGCCAATTTCAGAGTAGCGTCAGTCGGATAGTCCCTTGTTGCTGGTCGCGACCCGGTAATAGGCCCAGAGAATGCGCGCCGCGACCGAACGCCAGGGCGACCACGCCTCTGCCATTTCGCGCAGGGCCCGGTCCTTTGGCCGGTCCGGCAATTCATAGAGAATGCGAGCCGCTTCCTGCAGGGCAAGATCACCCGGTGCAAAGACGTCGGCGCGCCCGAGGCTGAACATCGCATAGATTTCCGCTGTCCATGCGCCGATACCCGGCACCTGCATCAGTGTCGCGATCACGTCTTGGGAGGGGGCAGATCGCAGCGCCGTATAGTCGATATCGGCCGCTGCCAAAGCCCGCGCATATCGCATCTTTTGCCGGCTCAACCCGACCACGCGCAATGCCTCGTCATCTGTATCACGGACGTTGGCAGGGTCGGTCAGACCCGCGTTCTGCATACGGGCCCAGATCGCACTCGCCGAGGCGACGCTGACCTGCTGGCTGACAATCGCATTCAAGAGTTGCGCAAAGCCGTCCGGGCGAAGGCGCAAGGGCAATGGTCCGGTTTCCTGCAAGGCCGCCGCCAGATGCCTGTCATGTCGCGCCAACCAATCGGCCCCTTCCCTGACACAGTCATCACCGATGATGATGCGCCCGACGCTCACAATCTGTCCACCCAATGCAAGGCTTCCCGGACGGTCTCGACCCGCAATACATCCGGTTGCGGTGGCCGCGCAATCAGGATCACCGGCAGCCCAAGTTCCCTTGCCGCGATCAGCTTGGTCTTGCTTGGCTCTCCGCCGCTATTTTTGGCAACCAATACGTCAATCTCCAATTCACTCAGCGTTTCGCGTTCTTCGTCAACAGAAAACGGTCCCGTTCCAGTCACATAGCAGACGTTCTTGAGGTTCGCAGGCGGGGCGCGTTCTTCCAGTTGCCGCACGAAGAACCGGGCACTGCACTGTGCCACCAGATGCTCCAGTGTCGCGCGCCCGGTTGTTGTGAACACACGCTGCCCCGGCCGCAGAAACGCCGCGACCGCGCGTTCGTCGGCAACTTCGGTCCAGCGATCGCCCTCCTCCGGTGTCCAGGGCGGACGCAACACCTGAACAATCGGAACCGCCAGCCGCGCACAGACCCGCGCCGCGCTTGCACTGATCTGGTGGGCGAACGGATGAGTCGCGTCTACGACGGCGTCGATCCGCTCTGCCAACAGATAGCGGGCCATGCCATCCTCACCACCAAACCGCCCGTATCGCGTCGGCACCGGCAGCGGGCCGAAGCTGCGCGGGGGAAACAGGAACGATCCCGTCACCTTGCAATCCGCGCGCTCCGAGAGCGCCGTTGCGAGATCGCGCGCCTCTCCCGATCCTGCCAGAAGCAGAATGTGCCGACGATGTTTCGGGAATGCATCCATGTCTTTGACACTATCCCCACCACCCCTATGCGCAAGCCGCTTGTGCCTCGCGGGTTTGGACGATAACCAGCCAGCATGACTGACCAATTCGACGACAGGCGCGCCCGCCGCAATGTCTGGGTACTGGTAGCCGCACAGGCCATTCTGGGCGCACAGATGCCGATGATCTTTACCATCGGCGGGTTGGCCGGTCAGTCGCTGGCGTCAAACGTGTGCCTTGCCACGCTGCCGATCTCGCTGATTGTGCTGGGCTCGATGCTGTCGGCGACGCCCGTTTCGGCAATCATGCAGAAATTCGGACGCCGTGCCGGCTTCTTTCTCGGCGCGTTTGGCGGTGCCGTTGGCGGTGCTGTCGGAGCATATGGTCTTTATCTCGGCTCGTTCCCGGTGTTTCTGGCGGGCAGCTTCCTTACCGGTCTTTACATGAGCGCACAGGGATTTTACCGCTTTGCCGCTGCCGATACCGCCTCGGATGCCTTTCGCCCCAAGGCCATATCCTACGTCATGGCCGGCGGTCTGGTGTCGGCGGTGATTGGCCCGCAACTGGTCAAGGCCACCAGCCAGGCTTTTGTGGTCCCGTTTCTTGGCACCTACATCGCGGTCATCGCGGTGAATGTGATTGGCGGATTTCTGTTCTTCCTGATCGACATCCCGAAACCCGTTGCGCCCAGTGCCGGCGCGCCGCGCGGCCGCAGCCGGTGGGAGTTGATCACCACCCCGCGCATCGCGGTAGCCGTGATATGCGCCATGGTCTCCTATGCCTTGATGAACCTCGTGATGACCTCGACTCCCCTGGCCGTGGTGGGTTGTGGATTTACCGAGGGCAACGCCGCAGACGTAGTATCATTCCACGTGCTTGCGATGTTCGCCCCGTCCTTCTTTACCGGCCACCTGATTGCGCGGTTCGGGGTCGAACGGATTGTCGCGCTCGGGCTGTTGATCCTTGCCAGCGCGGGGATGGTTGCCCTGAACGGGGTGCAGCTCGAAAATTTCTTTGTGGCACTCGTCCTCCTTGGCCTTGGCTGGAACTTTGGCTTCATCGGCGCCACCACCATGCTGGCAGGCGCACATGAACCACAGGAACGGGGCCGGATGCAGGGGTTGAACGACTTGCTGGTTTTCGGCGGTGTCACGGTGGCGTCATTGGCATCAGGTGGGCTGATGAACTGTTCCGGGGGCAGCGCGATCGAAGGTTGGACGGCCGTCAACATGGCGATGATCCCGCTCTTGTGCCTCGCGGGCGGGGCGCTGGTGTGGCTGATGCTGCAGCCCAGGGAACAGAACGTCTGAACTACCAGCGGCCAGCTGCCGCCTGCCACATCAGCCCCAGGCGCTTGCGCGCTTCACTGGCACCGAGGCGCCCCTCGGCAACGCGGGCGGGGCTTTCGACGACCTGTCTGAGAATGGTTTCACCCTGCCAGCCAGCAAGCAACGCCGCGCCGGCGTCCTTGCCGATTTCCCGTCGCCGCGCACGGGCGCGGGCCAGGCGAGCCAGCCCATGCCGCGCCAATGCCCGAACCCCGTCAGGCGTGCCATCCAGCAGCGGCACGCGCCGCAGCACCTCTAGCTCCGGGATCGCCCGGAACCAGTTCGCAAGCCCCGATGCAAAGGCAAAATCGCGAACAACCTCCTCCTCGGCAGCGCCCAGCATCCGCGCCGCCAGCCACATGAGCGTGCCAGCGGTCTGCTCGATGTAGCGCTCGAAATGATCGCTGTCTTCAAACGGATCGCGGTAGATGTCCCAACGACGCACCGCGATCATCTCGTCCGCCTGCGCGGCAAGATCCGGTCTCAGAACCTCGGCCAGTGGTGTCACCACTTCGTGCCGCCGGACCAGCCCGCCTGCCGCGATCTCCGCCACCGCATCGCGCCACCATTGCAGGCGCATCTCGGCAATCATCGCCTCCTGCGTGACCCATGGCGCGCGAGCGACCTCGACATTCATGGCATAGATCGGAAACAACACCCGCCGCGCAGCGACCGGGGCCGCCATCGCCGCCATGAACCGATCCGGATCGCCCCGCTGTACCAGCGCGGCGCAGGCCGTGAGATCCTCGGCAAATCCGTCCTGCCCGGTCACCGTGGCCGCGCCAGCATCAGCGCATAGGCAATCCGGTCCTGCGCAGTTCGCCAAAGCGCGATCTCTCGCTCGGTTGCGGCGACGGGTTCGCGCAGGCCGGGATCGTCCGTGGCACGCAGCGCAACCAGATGCGCAGCCAGCGGCGTATAGTACCGCTGCCACGCTGCGCCGATGATCTGCCGATGATCCAGCACCTCAAAATCGGCGGCCTCGATGCGTGCAGCGATCCCGTCCAGATTCGTGATCGCGGGATACTCTTGCCAAAATGCAGAGACGGTTTCATCTGCAGACCCCAGCAGAACCGGCTCGGAAAATGCCACGGTTCCACCCGCTGCCAATCCGGAACGCCATCCGCGCAACCCTGCGGTCACGCCAAGAAAGTAGATCGCCCCGGCACACCAGATCAGATCAAAGGGTCCGTCCAGACGCGCCATATCGCCCTGCCGGACCGTGACATTCGGAATTCTCTCACACCGGGCCTGCGCTTCTTTCACCAGATGTGGCAGTTGTTCAATCGCAGTGATCTGCGCCTTGGGCAGCGCGTTCGCCAGCGTCTCGCTATCCGCCCCTGAACCACAGCCCGCATCACAGACCGCCCGCGCCCCGTTCAATCCAAGGCGCTTGATCGCCCAGGCAACATCGGCGGGATCGCCCGGTCCCTCGCGGTCCAGACCCGTGTAGATCCGCGCCAGCACCTCCTCGTCGGTCATGCGTCGCCTGCGCAATCGCGCACAAGTTTCCAGCGGATCGCATCCAGAAGGGCCTCGAAACTGGCATCGACGATGTTCGGGCTGACCCCCACGGTCGACCAGCGCCGCCCCTTGCCGTCTTCGCTGTCGATGATCACGCGGGTCACCGCCTCGGTGCCACCCTGGGTAATGCGCACCTTGAAATCGACCAGCCGCATGTCTTCGAGCACGGATGAATACTGCCCCAGATCCTTGGACAATGCCTTGCTCAGGGCGTTCACCGGCCCCCGGTCGCTGCCATCCTCATCCAGCGATTCACTGACCGACAGCAGTTTCCGGCCATCGACCTTCACCACCACCACAGCCTCGGACAGGCTGATCATCTTGTTGTACTTGTTCTTGCGCCGCTCGACCGTGACCTTGTAGCGCTTGACCTCGAAGAACTCGGGCATTTCGCCGAGTGCCGCGCGCGCCAGCAGTTCGAAACTCGCCTGCGCCGTGTCGTAGGAATAGCCCTGATCCTCGCGCTGCTTGATCCGCTCCAGGATCAGCCCAAGCGCCGGATTGTCTTTATCGACCGTCAGCCCGGCCTCGGCCAGTCGCCTGCGCAGGTTTGATTGTCCGGCCTGATTGGACATCGGCACGATCCGCTGATTGCCCACAAGGGTCGGCTCGATATGCTCATAGGTACCGGGATCCTTGAGGATCGCACTCGCATGCAAACCCGCCTTGTGGGCAAAGGCGCTGGCCCCGACATAGGGCGATTGACGCATCGGTACACGGTTCAGGATATCGTCCAGCATCCGGCTTGTCCGGGTCAGCCCGGCCAGCGCCGCGCGGCTGACGCCGGTTTCAAAGCGGCTGGCATAGGGTTCTTTCAACAGCAGCGTCGGGATCAGCGAGGTCAGGTTGGCATTGCCACAGCGTTCCCCCAGCCCGTTCAACGTTCCCTGAACCTGCCGCGCGCCGGATTCGATCGCTGCAAGCGAGCAGGCCACCGCGTTTTCAGTGTCGTTGTGGGTGTGAATGCCCAACCGCTCGCCGGGGATCCCTGCGGCGATCACCTCGGTGACAATGCGGCCAACCTCGGAGGGCATGGCCCCGCCATTGGTATCACAGAGCACGATCCACCGTGCCCCGGCTTCGTGTGCTGCGCGACAGCAGGCCAGCGCATACTCCGGGTTGTCGTTGTAGCCATCAAAGAAATGCTCGGCATCATAGAGCGCCTCACGCCCCTGCCCGACAATATGCGCAATCGATGCGCCGATGTTTTCGAGGTTTTCCTCAAGCGTGATCCCGAGTGCCGCGGTAACATGATAGTCATGCGATTTGCCCACCAGACAGACCGTACCGGTGCCCGCGTTCATCACCGCGGCGAGAACATCGTCATTCGCCGCCGATCGCCCGGCGCGTTTGGTCATGCCAAACGCCGCCAGCCTTGCCCGCGTCTGCGGAGCCTCGTCGAAAAACGCGCTGTCCGTGGGGTTCGCACCTGGCCAGCCGCCTTCTATGTAGTCGACACCGAGATCGTCCAGCGCCTTGGCGATCTGCACCTTCTCCGCAGTCGAGAACTGCACGCCCTGCGTCTGCTGCCCGTCCCGCAGCGTGGTGTCGTAGAGATAGAGGCGTTCACGGGTCATTCGGCACCCCCCCGACAGAGGATCCGGACGGGCCAAAGGCCCGGCTAGCGCCTGGCCCTCCCCCGGGAGGGCGCTTTGCACCCACACCGGGTCGGGCGCTGGCCTGTGTTGTGCAATAGAAGAATCTGGGAAATCTCATGGGGTGTTCCCCCAAAGTTCATCCAATAGGTTCACATCAAATCGCGCGGTCTTCTCAAATTCGGGTTCACCAACAGTGTCCTTAACCACAACACCTGCTCGGGCCATTCCGTCTCGAATTCTGTCAGCGCGCTCAAAGTCCTTTTTCCTTCTCGCATGCTCTCTTTCCTGCAACAGATAGCGAACCAAACCTGTCTCTGCATCGGAAAATCCTGGCACCATCGCCCAATCGGGAATTCCATTCTCTAGAAAGCCCAACACGCGCATGCTGGCACGAAGAGTAGTCACGTCATTTGAATTGGAAAGAACGTGACATTCGGTCAGCGCTCCGTGCGTGTTTAAATCGTTGGATAACTCAAGCTCCACCTGTGGATGAACTTTACCGGTCCCAGCTTCAGCTAAGCCGATTTGTCTGTACCATTTTCTTAAGGTTACCTCAGCTTCCCGCGCCTTCTCCACTGTCCAATCCATCGGCTTGCGGTAATGCGTCGACAGAAAAACGAACCGAATGACCTCGCCCGGAACCCCCTGTTCCAGTAGATCCCGCACGGTAAAAAAATTGCCCAACGATTTGGACATCTTCTTGCCTTCGACCTGCAACATCTCGTTGTGCATCCAGACCCGCGCAAAATCGCCTTCGGGGTGTGCGCAGCAGCTTTGGGCGATCTCGTTCTCATGATGCGGGAACATCAAGTCGTTGCCGCCGCCGTGAATGTCGAAACTCTCGCCCAGCAACTCATGTGCCATGGCCGAGCATTCGATATGCCAGCCGGGACGCCCCCGGCCCCATGGCGAGCCCCACCCCGGCAGGTCCGGCGTAGACGGTTTCCACAGTACGAAATCCATCGGGTTCTTCTTGTAGGGCGCGACCTCGACCCGCGCACCGGCGATCATGTCATCGACCGACCGGCCCGAAAGTTTGCCATACTGTTCCCGCCAGCTGTCCACCGCGAACAGCACATGCCCCTCGGCCTCATAGGCGTGACCCTTGGCAATCAAATCTTCGATCATCGCCACCATCTGCGGAATGTACTGCGTGGCGCGCGGCATGTGATTTGGTTCCAGCACCCCAAGCGCGCCCATATCATCCAGAAACCATTGGATTGTCTCTTCGGTGATCTCGCCAATCGCGCGACCGCTCTCGGCCGCCCTTGCGTTGATCTTGTCGTCCACGTCGGTGAAGTTGCGCACATAGGTCACGTGATCTGCGCCATAGGTGTGCCGCAAGAGCCGATACAGCACGTCGAACACCACCACCGGGCGTGCATTGCCCAGATGCGCCCGATCATAGACCGTGGGCCCGCAGACATACATCCGCACAGTGTCGGGATCGATGGGGGCAAACACCTCTTTCTTGCGGGACTTGGTGTTGTGCAGCTTGATCGTCATGGCGAAATCCTCACGCAGGCAGCGCGGGCTTAGCAACTTGGTCAGTGAAAGAAAATGACAGAAACCGGCCCGCTAAAAAGATCAGCAGGGAATGCAGCAAATAATGAAGCAAATACGGCTCATGCGATGGCCATAGCACAGGACCCAAGCCTTGGCCAAGATCATTTTTTGTATGAGCAGTCCGAACGTCGGGCGCACTGCATTGACAAAACCGGTCGACTCTGACCCTGTCGCGCTGTTTTCTACGGCGGAGATCACCATGCACCTGTCTCAACGCATCACCAATGTCACCGGCGGGGGATCGGATGGCTGGGATCTGTTCAACCGGGCGAGGGCGATGATCGCACGGGGCATTGCAGTGACCGAACTCACCATCGGCGAGCATGACACCCCGACCCACCCCAGCATTCTTGAAGCGATGCACACGGCAGCCCTTGGCGGGCACACCGGGTATGCGGCGGTTCCCGGAACGGACGAGTTGCGCGCAACGGTCGCCGCGCGGGTGCAGGCGCAGACCGGAATTGCGACCACGGCCGCCAACGTGATGATCACGCCGGGAGGGCAAGCGGCCCTGTTTGCCAGCCATACGGCGGTTTGCGACGCAGCCGACGTGGCGCTTTACATCGATCCGTACTATGCCACCTACCCCGGCACCATTCGCGGCGTCGGAGCTGTCCCCCGTGCGGTTCCCGCACATGCCGCAAATGCGTTTCAGCCCCGTGCCGAGGATATTGACGCTGCTGCAGCCGGAGCGGTGTCACTGCTCGTCAATTCCCCCAACAATCCGACGGGCGTGGTCTATGGCGCAGACACGCTCGCCGGTATTGCCGGGGTCTGCCAACGGCATGATCTGTGGCTGATCTCGGATGAGGTCTATGACACGCAGGTCTGGGAGGGCAGCCATCTGTCCCCACGTGCCCTGCCTGATATGGCCGACCGGACACTGGTTGTCGGCTCGATGTCGAAATCCTTTGCCATGACCGGGTCCCGTTGTGGCTGGATCGTCGGGCCAGAAACCGCCATCGACCATCTCATCACGCTTGCGACCCACACGACCTATGGCGTGCCGGGGTACATTCAGGACGCAACTGTTTTTGCACTTGCCCGGGGCGACGCGCTCGAACGGCAGGTGGCCGCGCCTTTTCGGCGGCGCCGGGCCATAGCGCAGGATATTCTGGCCCGACAGAACAGTGTCGCCCTGATTCCTGCGCAAGGGGCGATGTACCTGATGCTCGATATCCGCGCCACGGGTCTGACCGGCGAAGCCTTTGCCGAGGCGCTGCTGGATACGCACCATATCGCCGTCATGCCGGGCGAAAGCTTTGGTGCGGCGGCGGCCGGTCATGTCCGTGTGGCAATGACCATCGAGGACGGTGCCTTTGCATCGGCCTTGGCCGCGCTGTGTGACTTCGCAGAGGCACGCGCAGGCCAGACCGCCTAACTACCGGCCTGCAGGATCGCAAACCGCTCGCGGTTCTGTCCGTGTGGGCGTGCTGTGCCCCAAAACTGCGTCACTTACGTCGCAAATAGAACAGATCCGTCGCACGGCTGCGTCACACTCGATTTTCAAGAGGGCACGCCATGCAGGCTGAAGAGAGCAAGATTAGGCTGATTTCCCGTACCATCGGTGCGGATCGTGGGCGTGCGGCGCGCGGGAGACCTGGCGCGTCCTGACCCGCCGCCCTCCTCCCGCAACATGAGTGTCCCCATGAAAGATAATCCGACTTCTTCTGCCCCCGGTCGCAGCGGCGGGCGTGCCGCGCGTCGTGCCTCACGCAATGCCCCGCTTGCCGACCATCTCCGACCAATCCAGCCTGGAATGCGCGGTGGCACATACCGGCCACTCAGCGCCGCAGATATGCAGCGCATACACGAAACGGCGCTGGATGCGCTGGAACAGATCGGTCTTGCGGATGCCCCAGAAAGCGGTGTCCGGTATCTGACCGGTGCAGGCGCAATCCTGGGCGAGGATGGCCGCATCAGGTTTCCGCGCGCACTGGTCGAAGACACCATCGCCAAGGCAAACCGATCCGTGACCCTGATGGGGCGGGTGTCGGCCAACGACCTGACCCTGTCCGGCACGCGGGTGCATTTTGGCACTGCGGGGGCCGCCGTTCACATGGTCGATGTCGACGGGCGCAATTACCGGGAAAGCACGGTGCAGGATCTGCATGATGCCGCGCGCATCGCCGACCAGCTGGACAACATCCACTTTGTCCAGCGGCCGATGGTTTGCCGTGACATAGTCGACAATCTCGAGATGGATCTCAACTCGATCTACGCCTGTTGTTCCGGCACGACCAAGCATGTGGGCATGTCGTTCAGCGATCCGGAGTATGTCGCGCACGGTCTTGAGTTGCTGCACATGATCGCCGGTGGCGAGGACAAGTGGCGCGAACGGCCATTTGTCAGCAATTCCAACTGTTTTGTCGTGCCTCCAATGAAATTCGCGACCGAAAGCTGCGAGACGATGGAACGATGCATCGAAGGTGGGATGCCGGTTCTGTTGCTGTCTGCGGGCATGGCCGGTGCAACCGCGCCCTCGACCATCGCGGGTGCGATCGTTCAGGCGGTTGCGGAATGCCTGGCCGGGCTGGTCTATGTCAATGCGGTCAGGCCCGGGCATCCGGCCATTTTCGGGACCTGGCCCTTTGGCCTTGATCTGCGGAGCGGTGCGATGACAGGCGGATCCGGCGAGCAAGCGCTGTTGACCGCAGGTTGCGCCCAGATGCACCAGTTCTATGACATTCCCGGCGGCGCGGCGGCCGGGATCAGCGACTCGAAACTGCCCGACATGCAGGCGGGATGGGAGCAGATGTGTTCCAACGTCATGGCGGGATTGTCAGGGTTGAACATGGTCTATGAGGCGGCCGGCATGCACGCTTCGCTGCTCGGTTTCTGCCATGAATCGTTGATTCTGGGGGATGACCTGATCGGGCAGGCCCTGCGCTGTGTACGCGGCATCGAGGTGAGCGATGACACCTTGGCGCTGGAGCAGATCCGGTCTGTTTGCATCGGCGGGCCGGGCCATTATCTTGGCACCGACGAGACCCTTGCGCGCATGCAGACCGATCATGTCTATCCTGCGCTTGGCGATCGGACGTCCCCGAAGGAATGGGATGAACTCGGCAAGCCAGACCTGTTGCGACGGGCAACGGCTCGCAAGACCGAAATCCTGTCCCAACGCGCGCCGGCGCGTCTTGATCCGCTGAAAGACGCGGAAATACGGGAACGGTTCAACATTCACTTGTCCGGGTAAAATATTACCATAGAACAAAAAAACGCCCGGCGCATCAGGCCGGGCGTTCCTCGTTTTCAGTCGTCTCAGCCCTCGGATTTCGGCATCAAGCCTGCATCCTGTGCGGCAATCGACTCGGCATCATCCAATGCACCGTCGGCATTCAAATCCATCGCTGAGAAGCTCTCGACAGTGATCTCCGGATAGACCGCCTGAACCTCGTCCAGCGTCAGCATGCCATCACCGTTTGCGTCAATCTCCGTGGCCGCGAAAGCCATTGCGGGAAGACCGATTGCAAGGGCTGCAAGTGCTTTGAGTTTCATAGTCTGTTACCTCTCGTGTGTCGTATGGGTTTCTTGTTCCGTCCGTGAGTGGTGGACAGCCCCTACAGACACCCGCAGCACCCTGTTGTCATCCCGCATCCGGCATAGTGGCCCTGACACGCCAAAGGTTGCCGGATTCGGTGCGCCCGATGCGCAGGCTTCCGCGGTCAGGCAGCAGACAGTTACAGGTCGGCGGTTCTCGACTTATGCAGACACCGGGATCCGGCGAAGCGTTGCTTGGAGCCCCGTGTTTACCCCGTCAGCGGATATCGGCCACAACCGGAACTCGCCGGCACCGCGCGATTCGCGGAGCCGGCGAATCCCCGCGCGCGGCCCGCCAGACGGGCTCAGAACAGGAAGTCGGCGCTGTCGAGATTGGCCATGTTGACGTTCTCCAGCGTGATCACGGTCTTGTCCGTATCGTCGATCAACACGTCCGCGCCTGATTGCGTCATGTGGTTGTTTACAAGATCGTTGAATGTCTTGATCCGGGTCACCGCCGACAGATCGATTTTCTCGTTGTCGTTGGTCGCATCAAAATCCCGGACCGAATCATTGCCGTATTTGTTGGCAAAGACGAAGACATCGTTTCCGGCACCGCCGTGCAGAACGTCATTCCCCTTGCCGCTATCCAGCGTGTCGTCGTCGTTCTGTCCGAAAAGCCGATCCCTTCCGATACCCCCATTCAGGCTGTCATTGCCGTCGCCGCCACGCATGTTGTCTTTGCCCTGACCACCGCTCAGGATGTCATTTCCCTGATTTCCATACAGCATGTCGTTGCCGTCCCCGGTGAACAGGTTGTCATTGCCCCTGCCCCCTCGGAAAACGTCGTCGCCTAGGTTGTTCAGCAATGCCCCGTCGCCAATCAGCGTGCCCTCGGGAGAAATGTCATCAAGGTCGCCCAGGGTCAGGTCCCAGTCCCTGCTCATGACATAGTTTTCGATTGCGAAGGGTTGGGTGCCCAACAGATCAGCCAGGCGAATCGGAGCGAAGGTGGTCAGGTCGATATCGACATCCGTGATCGACATTGTCTCGGAGATCGTCGTGACAGTGATCATGTCGATCACCCCGGTCGCAATATACGTCAGCCCGCCCGGGGTGACGGCAGTGGTGAACCCGGCCCCTGTTGCGGTATAGGTGGCCGGTTCACCCTCGTAGAGACCGCTGCCGGTGAATTGCGTGGAGGTGTAACGCGTGCCAAGCGCGGCCTCGGTGGAGATGAAATCGACGATTTCCGGGATATCCGCGACCGAGAATGTGGTGTCTGAGGGCAGAACAATTGTAAAGGCCATGCGTGATTTCCTTGAGACAAGTGGATTTGGCTTGGTTAGGAAAAGGAGAGCACTCGTGCTAAACTGTTTTTGTGCTCCGCAATGTCGCTTGGCGGCGCAAACTGGATGTTAGACTCTGCTTGTGATTGAGTCACGCCGATTGCGGCGCTTTCTCTGGACTCCACAAAAACAGACTGTTCACGAATCAGAAAAAACGGGGGTCCTGAGACCCCCGTTGAGTTTCGCCGTTCAGGCTCATCTAGTTTACCGCCCGGTGTTTTTTTGCCTGCGGCCTGAACGTCGCCAAGAGCGAGCGCACCCGCCCCTTGTCCCGTGGAAATCCGCCGGATTTCCACGAAGTGAGACAGAGCGGAAACCAGTGGTTTCTGCGGAGTCTCACTCCGCTGAATAATGAGCGGGCCACCTCATTGGCCCTACCCTTCTGTTTCGTCGGGGTCCGGTCACCGGCTGGCAGCCCTGCGACCCCTACACGCCTTTTGGAGGCGCGATCTTTGTCAGCTACACCCGGACGTTCCGCCGCAGGTGTTGCATTTCATGCAAGTCCCGTTGCGCACCAGCGTGTAGTTGCCGCATTCGCCGCAGGCCTCGCCCTCGTAGCCCTGCATCTTGGCTTTGGTCCGCGCATCCAGCGATACAGTACCGGTGGACACAGCCGTGGAGGCGGCGGCAAGGCCGGCGGCCACATCGGGCACCAGTGAATTCAGCGTTTGCGCAGCATCCAACGAGGCCGCCAGTGCCGTCGCGCCCATGCTCGCCCCGCCCTGCAGAACCACAAGTTCCTGTGGCAAGCGCTTGCGCAGATACCCGGTCGAGCTGATTTGTTTCAGCACCTCAAGCGATTTGCTCGCCGCAGTTTCGCTGAGCTCGCTGACGTTTGAGACACCCTCTTCTTCGCCACGCCCCAGATCATCAAACGATGCGCCCTCGGGTTTCACATGCGCCAGATCAGTCCGGTCAAGGTACGACACCGCGAGTTCGCGGAACACGTAGTCCAGGATCGAGGTCGCATTCTTGATGCTGTCATTGCCCTGAACCATGCCGGCAGGTTCGAACTTGGTGAAGGTGAAGGCGTCGACGAATTCCTCCAGCGGCACCCCGTATTGCAGACCCACGGACACGGCGATGGCAAAGTTGTTCATCATCGCCCGGAACCCTGCACCCTCTTTGTGCATATCGATAAAGATTTCGCCGAGATTCCCGTCTTCGTATTCACCGGTCCGCAAATAGACCTTGTGCCCGCCAACAATGGCCTTTTGGGTATAGCCCTTGCGCCGCTGCGGCATCTTTTCACGGTGCGATTTTATGATTTCCTTGACCACCACCTTTTCGATGATCTTCTCGGCAATCACGGTCGCCTTTGCGTGCGGCGTACCGCTCTCCAGCGTATCGGCGGCCTCGTCATCATCCTCGACCAGTGCAGAGGCCAGAGGTTGTGACAACTTGGAGCCATCGCGGTAAAGCGCGTTGGCTTTGACACCCAGCGACCAGCTCAGCTCGTAGGCGCGTTGGCAATCTTCGATACTCGCGTCGTTCGGCATGTTGATCGTCTTGCTGATCGCGCCCGAGATAAAGCTCTGTGCTGCGGCCATCATGGTGATGTGGCTTTTGACCGAGAGATAGCGCTTGCCCTTCTTGCCGCAGGGATTGGCGCAGTCGAAGATGCCATAGTGTTCCTTGCGCAGGAACGGAGCGCCCTCCAGCGTCATGGTGCCACAAACGTGATCGTTCGCCAGTTCGATGTCCTTCTTGCTGAAACCCAGGTGGCGCAGCAGGTCAAAGGTCGGATCGTTGAGCTTGGCCGCGGGGATGCCCAATACGTTCTGGCAGAATTCTTCGCCCAGAGTCCACTGGTTGAACACGAACCGGATATC
Source organism: Sedimentitalea todarodis (assembly GCF_032595355.1). Lineage (NCBI taxonomy): Bacteria > Pseudomonadati > Pseudomonadota > Alphaproteobacteria > Rhodobacterales > Paracoccaceae > Sedimentitalea > Sedimentitalea todarodis. The sequence continues at coordinate 201,555 of NZ_JASMWN010000004.1, forward strand.
AAACGCGCTGGCCAGCGCCGCGTCGACCTTGGCCAGTTCGTTGGCACCAAATCCATGACCCGCCAGCGTGGTGTGATTGATGCCGGGTGCATTGCCAATGGTGCCGTGCCCCACCGCATAGGACACGATTTCCTCGATCTGCGCAGACCCATAGCCCAGCTTTTCAAGGGCCGCCGGAACCGACTGGTTTATGATCTTGAAATATCCGCCACCGGCCAGCTTCTTGAACTTGACCAGCGCAAAGTCAGGCTCGATCCCGGTGGTGTCGCAATCCATGACCAGTCCGATGGTGCCGGTCGGCGCGATCACCGTGGCCTGGGCATTGCGATAGCCGTGCTTCTGCCCGAGGCTCAGAGCCTCGTCCCAGGCGGATTTGGCCAGATCGACCAGCCGCGCATCGGGACAGTTGCCATGATCGAGCGGCACCGGCCTGACCGCCAGTTGCTGATAGCCATCGGTCGCGCCATGGGCGGCGTTGCGGTGATTGCGGATCACGCGCAGCATGTGGTCGCTGTTCCGCTCATACCCGGAAAACGGCCCGAGTTCGCCCGCCATTTCGGCGCTCGTGGCATAGGCGACTCCGGTCATGATCGCGGTCAGTGCCCCGCAGAGCGCGCGGCCTTCGTCGCTGTCATAGCTGTAGCCCATGTTCATCAGCAACCCGCCGATATTGGCATATCCCAGCCCGAGCGTACGGAAGTCATAGGACAGCTGCGCAATCTCCTTGGACGGGAATTGTGCCATCATCACGCTGACTTCCAGGGTCACGGTCCAAAGCCGCGAGGCGTGCATGTAATCCTCGGCCTGGAACTCGCCATCCTTGAGGAAGGTCAAGAGGTTCATCGACGCCAGATTGCAGGCGGTATCGTCCAGGAACATGTACTCGGAACAGGGGTTCGATCCCCGGATCTCGCCGTCTTCCGGGCAGGTGTGCCAGTCGTTCACAGTGTCATGATACTGAATTCCCGGATCGGCACAGGCCCAGGCCGCGTGGCCCACCTGCTCCCACAGATCGCGCGCCCGGATGGTCTTGGCGACCTTGCCATCGACGCGGTTGATCAGTTCCCAATCTGCATCCTTTTCCACGGCAGTCAGGAACGCGTTGGTGACCCGGATCGAGTTGTTGCTGTTCTGGCCCGAGACGCTGTTATAGGCTTCGGAATCCCAGTCGGTGTCATAGGTCGGGAATTCGATGCTCGTGTGACCCTGACGCGCATAGTCCAGCACCCGCTTGATATAGGTCTCCGGGATCATGTTGCGCTTGGCATCGCGAACCGCATCCCTGAGCGCCGCATTTACCGCCGGATCATAGGCGTCCGCTTCGGCTCCGTCCCAGAGGCGGATGGCTTCGAAGATGCCATTCAGCTTCTTCTCGTGCATTTTCGAACCGGCGACGATGCTGGCAACCTTCTGTTCCTCCAGCACCTTCCAGTTGATGAAATCCTCGATATCCGGATGGTCCGCGTCGACGATCACCATCTTGGCGGCGCGCCGCGTGGTGCCGCCAGACTTGATCGCACCGGCCGCCCGGTCGCCGATCTTGAGAAAACCCATGAGGCCGCTCGACTTGCCACCACCGGACAGCTTTTCGCCTTCCCCGCGCAGGTGGCTGAAATTGGTGCCGGTGCCGCTGCCATATTTGAACAGCCGCGCCTCGCGCACCCAGAGGTCCATGATGCCGCCTTCGTTGACAAGATCATCCTGTACGCCCTGGATAAAGCAGGCATGCGGTTGCGGGTGCTCATAGCTGGACTTGGATTTCGTCAGCTTGCCGGTCTTGTGATCGACATAGTGATGACCCTGCGCCGGCCCGTCGATGCCATAGGCCCAGTGCAGACCGGTGTTGAACCACTGCGGGCTGTTGGGCGCGGCCTTTTGCGTCGCCAGCATGAAGCGCATCTCATCATAATAGGCGCGCGCATCGTCTTCGGTGCTGAAATATCCACCCTTCCAGCCCCAATAGGCCCAGGCCCCGGCGAGACGGTCAAACACCTGCTTGGCCGAGGTTTCACCGCCCATCTCGACATCATCGCCGTCGGGGACCGAACGCCAAAGAAATTCGGGCACGTTCTTTTCACGCACCTTCTTTAGACGGCACGGAACACCTGCCTTGCGGAAGTACTTCTGCGCGATGACATCGCTTGCAACCTGGCTCCAGCTTTCGGGCACCTCGACATCATCCAGACGGAACACGGTTGTTCCATCCGGATTGCGGATTTCGGACGTTGCCGAGATAAAATCAAGCGCGGCATAGGCGTCCTGGCCGGCTGTGGTGAATTTGCGTTCAATCTTCATGTGCGCTGCCTCTGTCTTCCAGCTGTTATCAAAGCCCTGATTCAGGCCCGCGTCGGATTTGCCGACGCTTTTGGTGTGCCCGGTTGCACGAGGCAAAACAGTCCCGGCCCCTTGCAGAACAAGAGAGACATCGACGTGCGCGTCGAGATGTACCAGTGGTGTCTTACCCTCCCAACCTTGTCAGAGCCTCTGGCTTTTCCTACCAGATTTAGTGGCTCAGCGGCCGGCTCATACAACTTGGCGTATCCGACCGCATTCGGCAACGAAATTTTTCAACAATTTCGGACTCTTTTTTGTTGACCTCGACAGCGCCCGATTCCGACGTGATGCGAAGGCCGATTCATCCACAGAAGGTTAACGCTGGTGCGTGGTGCGGACGCTGCGTTGCGAATAGCAAGAATTCGCCTGTTTCAGTGCGCCTTGGCGTGTCATGTTAAGAAATAGGTTTGCCTTTTGCCGCGCCGCAGCATTAGGGACATGACGACTTATGCACCGGATCCGGCAAGAAACACGCCTCGCATCCCGGTCGCAGATTTTTTTTGGAGAACTGCTCAATGCGCCCGGTTCCAGCCCCCTTCTACTTCCTACTGGTGGTAGTTCTGATTGGCTGCGAGACACAAGATATGGTGACATCAAATGCGAAGGCCCGCTTTGCGTCCTATCCCGACTCGCTGATTGCCGCGTTGGAATCGGCCTGTGCCGGACCCGCACAGACATTTCTGCGGCCCACACCGGATGCGATCGAATGCCGCGAGTACCTTCCGCCCGAACCGACCGCCGCGATCATCCTGACCTATGACGGAACGACAAGCGATCTGCCGCAACTGGTGATCCGCTTCCAGACAAATGAGGACACACCAGGCTACCTGGTGGAAAACGATGTCTATCTAAGCGTGCCCCAGAAATCGGGCGCGCCGTTGCATGTTCGTCAACGGGATCCCCGTTTGAATCGGGTTGTGAACGCCCTCTACCAGCGCTCCGGCGGTGTGCCGGAAGCCTGAAGGATTCAACAAACGTCTGATCAAGCGAGCGGAACGCGCACTGCGCAGGCCTCTGACGTCGTTCAGCTTTGTGAAAATACTCCAGGGTGTCTGAGGGGCAGCGCCCCTCAGCAATCACCTGACCTGAACGCCGAGATATATGTGCGCATCAGGTTCGTCTTGTCGAAAAATGGTCGGGGCGGCGAGATTCGAACTCACGACCCCCTGTACCCAAAACAGGTGCGCTACCAGACTGCGCCACGCCCCGGACCGTGCGCCTCTCTAGCCGGGCAAACCGGATTTGAAAAGCCCTAACAGGGCCATATTGCAGGACCATCGGAAAAAACCGGGTGCTGCATCTGGGATCCGGGTTCGATCCCATAGCGTTTCGCGAGGCCGCCGTTGATTTCCAGAACCGCGTAAATGCCTGCTCCACCCTCGATCGCGGTCAGATCCCCCGGCACGGCGCGATGATGAACGTGCTTTATCGTACCGCTCTGGTCCACGAAAATCATATCCAGGGGAATCAGGGTGTTCTTCATCCAGAAACTGGCGCGTCGCGGTGCCTCGTAGACAAAAAGCATTCCAGACCCACGCGGCAATGCTTCGCGAAACATCAGCCCCTGCGAACGCGCCTTGGGCGTATCCACCACTTCCACGGCAAAGCCCGCCTCGCCCCATGAGCCGCGCAACTGAACATGATCATCACGGCACGCGCTGGCCGCCGCCACGGTGCTGCACATCAGTGCTGCCAACAGCAAAGCAAGACGCATCATGTCAGGAGTCGGTTGCCGACACGGCCATTTCCCAGGCCATGACCTCCGCAGCCATCCGGCCGCGCTTGCCATCGATCACGCGCATCGCAAGCGCTTCGCCGGGTTGCAGATCCGCAAGCCCGGACTGGCGCAAGACTTCGATATGCAGAAAGACATCTTCGGGACGGCCAAAGACGTTGGCAAACCCAAACCCCTTGGATTTGTCGAACCATTTCACCCGCGCGGGCTCGAGCGGCGCGTTGTGAATGACATCCAGATCCAGAGCGGCAAAGTCCGTCAGCACGGGCACTTCTTCGCGTGCCGGTGGTGTGATGCTGACAATTTCAACCGCCTGCACGCCACGGTCTGTCCGATGGGTGACAACTTCAATTCCGGCCCCGTCCGCGACGGAACTCTGTCCGAAATTGCGCAGGACATTCACATGCAGCAAGATATCCGGACCACCTTCGTCAGACACGACAAAGCCAAACCCCTTGACGGGATCGAACCACTTTACCTGGCCGCGCACGTGGTACATGCTATTCAGATCGTCCGCCACAAGTTAACCACCACGATGTTTGATGTCCCAATGTTACACGAAGTAGTGGACAAGTTTAAGCACCAATTTCAAGGAGAAATTGCGACGCCATTACAATAAGTTGCATTTCACGTGACGTGAATGTCACGGAGAGAGGCGCTGAATCTGCCATTCCGAGCCCTCATTTGAGCGTTGCCAGGCGAACCTGTCATGCAATCTGAATGCACCGTCTGCCCAGAATTCGATATGGCTCGGAACGATCCGATAGCCGCCCCAGAACGGTGGCCGAGGCGGATTGGTTCCGTGCTGCGCAGTCACCTTTGCAACTTCTGCCATCAAAGCCGCGCGGCTGCTCAACGGCTGCGATTGATGTGAAGCCCAGGCCCCGAGCCGGCTCTTGAGAGAGCGTGACACGAAATAGGCATCCGCCTGCGGCCCGTCTTCCCGGCTGATTTCGCCACGCACCCGGATCTGGCGGCGCAGCGACTTCCAGTGCATCACGAAGGCGGCCTTCCCTGCCCCATCAAGTTCCCGTGCCTTCTGGCTTTCGTAATTCGTATAGAAAACGAATGCGGCGGGTTCGATCTCTTTCAACAAGACCATCCGCGCGTTCGGAAGCCCGTCGGCATCTACCGTGCTCAGCGCAATCGCGTTCGGATCGTTTGGCTCGGTCGCCTCTGCTTCGGACAGCCAGCGCTGCGCGATGGCAAACGGATCGTCTCCCGCGAATATTCCGTCCCGTTCAGTCATTGTGTCCCTTTCGCATGGATCGTGCGCGTCCTGTCAGCCGCCGCCGGCCAGCACTTGAAGCAGTCAGGTCAATCGCCTAAAGGTCAAGCCCACAATGCGCATTGGTCGGAGAAAAAAATGTCAAATGAGCTAATGGCCGGCAAACGAGGCCTGATCATGGGCCTTGCGAACGACAAATCAATTGCCTGGGGCATTGCAAAAGCGCTGGCGGACGCCGGAGCCGAACTGGCATTTTCGTATCAGGGCGATGCACTGAAAAAGCGTGTCGATCCGCTTGCCGCACAGCTAGGCAGCCAGTTTGTTCTGCCATGTGACGTCGGCGATGAAGCCTCGATAGACGCGCTGTTTGACCAGTTGAAAGAGCAGTGGGGTAGCCTTGATTTCATCGTTCATGCCATCGGCTTTTCCGACAAGAACGAACTGCGCGGGCGCTATGTCGATACCAGCCGTGCCAACTTCCAACTGTCCATGGATATCTCGGTATACTCATTCACTGCGGTCGTTCAGCGCGCGGAAAAGATGATGAATGAGGGCGGCTCGTGCCTGACGCTGACCTATTACGGTGCCGAACGGGTTATGCCGCACTATAACGTCATGGGCGTCGCCAAGGCGGCACTGGAGGCGTCTGTCCGCTATCTGGCCGAGGATCTTGGCAAGGACGGCATCCGCGTAAATGCCATCTCTGCGGGTCCGATCAAGACGCTTGCCGCCAGTGGCATCGGCGATTTCCGTTACATTATGAAGTGGAACGAATACAACTCCCCCCTGCGCCGCAACGTGACCATCGACGATGTCGGCGGTTCCGCGCTCTACCTTCTTTCCGATCTCGGTTCCGGGACGACAGGCGAAGTGTTGCACGTGGATGCAGGGTATCACGTTGTCGGAATGAAAGCGGTCGATGCCCCGGACATCGCTGCCGTAACAGGTCGAAAGGACTGATGAATGTGGAGTGGTGCCTGCAGGGCAATCCCAATGCTCGTCGTCACCGGATTTGCCGTTGCTGCGTGCAATATGGCCACCCCGACTTCCGACACCCAGCAACAAGCGGTGCCGCCATCACAAGGAATTGCCGGAGAATGGCGCCTGCAGGCTGAGGACAGCCTGTCGTGGTGCCGCTTTGTCATTGACCCCAGCGACACCGGCAAGGGACGCGCCGCCGACTATGGCTGCATTGATCTTGATGGTTTTGCAGGCTTCGTCCGACGATGGGAGCGCGAAGACGGCCAGATCGTGTTCTACTCCGCGACAAATGACGGCCCGGTGGCGCGCGTTCGGCGTGACGGTCCAGACATCTTGCGCGGCAACCTGGTTCCTTCCGGCCGAAAAATCGTCATGACCCGCCGATAAACGCAGCGAAAAATCAAGGACCGCCACTATGACCGACAACCGCCTGCCCCACGAAAAGGGGTTTCACATCAGCTGGGACCAGATCCATCGTGACAGCCGGGCGCTGGCGTGGCGTCTGGATGGCCACGGGCCCGATGACGGTGGCTGGCGCGCGGTCGTGGCCATCACCCGCGGCGGAATGGCCCCCGCGATGATCGTCGCGCGCGAACTTGATATCCGCACTGTTGATACGATCAGCATTAAATCTTACGATCATCAGCACCAATCCGAGGCGAAGGTGCTGAAATCTCCCAATGCAGACATGATGGGCGACGGCACTGGTATCCTGATCGTGGATGATCTGGTGGACAGTGGCAAAACCCTAGAGGTCGTGCGCAGGATGTTCCCCAAGGCGCATTTTGCGACGGTCTATGCCAAGCCAAAGGGGCGTCCCCAAGTCGATACCTTTATCACCGAGGTCAGCCAGGACACATGGATCTTCTTCCCCTGGGATATGGCCCTGCAATATGTCGAGCCATACCGGGGCACTGACTGACCGCAATCCAACGCCTTACTGGGGCCCGACATGACGCGCACGCGATCCACCTTTCCCTCTCCGATCGTCGAGACTTTTGGCTGGCTCAAGGGGATCGAGCATCCTGCGGATCGCCCGCTGATGCTGGTGTCTCAGGCCGCGCCGGTAGCACCGCCGCCGAAAGAACTGCGCGAGGCATTGGCGGATCTGGTTCTCACCAACGATGCCATTCATCTCTATGGGCCGGTGTTGGGCTTGTCCGAGTTGCGCGCCGAACTTGCGGAGCAATGCAGCACCCGCTACGGCGGTGCGATCACTCAGGCGCAAGTCGCGATCACGTCGGGATGCAATCAGGCGTTTGCTGCCGCCGTCGCCACCCTGACCGATCAGGGGGATGAGGTTATCCTGCCAACCCCCTGGTATTTCAATCATAAGATGTGGCTGGACATGTCCGGTGTCAGTGCCGTACCACTGCCCGTTCAAGCGGATATGCTACCCGATCCGGAGCAGGCCGCGCGACGGATCACAGGCCGCACACGGGCCATCGTTCTGGTCACACCCAACAATCCCACCGGGGCCGAATACCCTGCGCCGCTGCTGCGTGCATTCTATGATCTAGCGAAATCGCGCGGGATCAAACTCATCGTGGATGAAACTTATCGCGATTTCGACAGCCGCGATGGTGCGCCGCATGATCTGTTCGGCGATCCCGATTGGGACCAGACGCTGCTGCATCTCTATTCCTTCTCCAAGGCCTATCGCCTCACCGGACACCGCGTCGGCGCACTTGTAACGTCTGCCGACCTGCTGTCAGAGGTTGAGAAATTCCTTGATACGGTCACGATCTGCCCCACCCAGACCGGCCAGCAGGCCGCCCTTTGGGGCATGCGCAACCTGTCAAAGTGGCTAGAGGGAGAGCGCGCCGAGATCCTCGCCCGTCGCGCCGCGATCGGCAACGGATTTCCCGTTCTCGCCGAGCGAGGATGGGCGTTGCGCGGGCTGGGCGCCTATTTTGCCTATTTCGAGCATCCCTTTGACATGCCCTCTGACCAACTGGCAAAATCGATGGTCCACCTGGCCAGCATCCTTGCGCTGCCGGCCACCATGTTCACGCCGCCGGGCGATTCCCATGGGGCACGCCACCTGCGCATTGCCTTTGCCAACCTCGACCAAGACGGAATTGCCGTGTTTTTCGACCGATTGGCCGCCCTGCCTGCCTGAACCCGTCTTGCCCCCCCAGAACACGCGTCGTAGACAAGGCGGCGAAAAACAAGGCAGCTCATTGCCAGGCAGGGAGGCATCATGGCCGCAGGCGTTAAAAGTTTATCCAAGACATTTGTCTGGATTATCCTCGCTCTTCTGATCGTGGGGCTGGCCGGATTCGGAGCCACCAATCTCAGCGGTACGATCCGCACCATCGGCTATGCGGGCGACCAACCGATCAGCGTCGACGACTATGGCCGCGAATTGCAGCGTGAAATCCGCGCGATCGAGGCACAATCGGGCCAAACCCTGCCGATGTCGCAGGTCCGCGCCATGGGTCTGGACCAGATCGTGCTGTCCCGGCTCGTCGGGCTGGCCTCGCTGGACAACGAAGTGGCGTCTCTGGGCATTTCCATTGGCGATGCCAATCTGCAGCAGGAAATCCTTCAAATACCGGCCTTTCAGGGGATCGACGGTGCCTTTGATCGCGAGTCCTACCGCTTTGCCCTCAGTCAGGCTGGCCTGAACGAAACCGACTTTGAAAACGACCTGCGCGCCGAATCCGCCCGCACGATTGTTCAGGGTGCAATCATGGCGGGCACCACCATGCCTGCCATCATGACCAACACCATGACCGACCACATTGCGGCGCGGCGCAATTTCATCTGGGCCCAGATGACGGCAGAGAATCTGGATACGCCGATTGCGGACCCGACTCCAGACCAACTGCAGGCCTATTACGACGAACATCCCGACGATTTCACCCTGCCCGAGACCAAGCGCCTGACCTATGTCCTGATGACGCCGGAAATGATTCTCGATCAGGTGAAAATCGATGAAACCGCCCTGCGTGATCTCTATGACAGCCGGAGTGAGGAATATGATGTTGCCGAGCGGCGACTGGTGGAACGTCTGGCATTCTCCGACATCTCTGCGGCTTCGAGCGCCAAGGCGCAGCTTGATGTCGGGGGCACCACGTTCGACGCGTTGGTCGAGCAGCGTGGCCTCGCGCTGTCCGATATCGATATGGGCGATGTGACCCGCGAAGACCTGCGCGAAGCCGCGGACGATATCTTTGCCGCAGACATCGGGGACGTGCTCGGCCCCCTGCCGTCCGAGCTTGGTCCGGCACTCTACCGGGTCAACGGCAATCTCGCGGCGCGCGTGACCGCGTTTGAAGACGTCGAGGAAGAACTGCGCGCCGAACTCGCCGGGGATCGCGCCCGGCGGCTTATCGAAACACAGGCCGAAGGGATCAGCGATCTGATGGCCGGTGGTGCGACGCTGGAGGAACTGGTGGAAGAAACCGACCTGGAACTCGGCACGATCAACTGGACCGACGAGGCACATGAAGGGGTGGCGGCCTATGAGGATTTCCGCGCCGCCGCCGCCGCCGTGACGGCGGACGATTTCCCCGAGATCGGCTTTACCGAGGATGGCGCAATCTTTGCCTTGCGTCTTGAAGAAGTGCTGCCGGTTCGCCCGGAGCCCTTTGCCGCTGCACGCGAAAAAGTGGCCCAGGCATGGACGCTGGACCAGACCGAAGCCGCGCTGAAGGCGCAGGCAGAGACCATCGTCGCAGAACTTGGCGAAACCGGCGACTTCACCGAAACCGGCCTGTCCTTCCGGGTTGAGAACAGCATGACACGCTCAGCTTACATCGAAAGTACGCCGACCGATTTCATGTCTCAGGTGTTCGAGTTGGAGAAAGGCGAACTGCGCGTCATCGCATCAGAGGGCACAGTACTGATCGTGCGGCTTGAGGATACCCTGCCGCCGGAAAACACCGCAGAACTGACCGCGATGCAGACCGCGTTTGGCGAGGGGCTTGATCAGGCATTGGCCGAAAACCTGTTCGAGGTCTTCATGCGCGATGCCCGGCAGCGCGCGAAACCACAGATTGACCAGCAGGCGCTGAATGCCGTGCAGGCCAGTTTCCAGTAAGGGCGGAGCATGCTGCTGACACCCGACCTTGACAGCTTTGCCCGCGCCTACGAGGCGGGGGAAAATCAGGTTGTCTATACGCGTCTGGCCGCTGATCTGGACACGCCGGTGTCACTCATGCTCAAGCTGACGGGTGCCCAGAAGGACGCCTTCATGCTGGAATCGGTGACAGGCGGTGAAATTCGCGGGCGCTATTCGATCATCGGGATGAAGCCGGACCTGGTCTGGCGGTGCCGGGGCACCGAAAGCGCATTGAACAGATCCGCCCGCTTTGATCCGGACGCGTTCGAGTCGCAGCAGGGTGATCCGATGGCCAACCTGCGCGCCCTGATTGGCGAAAGCCACATCGCGTTGCCCGACGATCTGCCACAGGCTGCCGCCGGACTGTTCGGCTATCTCGGCTATGACATGGTGAGGCTGGTCGAACATCTGCCGGATGTGCCCCCCGATCCGCTGGGCCTGCCCGATGCGATGATGTTGCGCCCGTCGGTCGTGGCCGTTCTGGATGGGGTCAAGGGCGAGGTCACCGTGGTCTCTCCAGCCTGGAAGAGCGACGGGCAGTCCGCGCGCGCGGCCTATGCACAGGCCGCCGAACGGGTCATGGATGCGGTGCGCGATCTTGAGCGTGCCATGCCCGCCGAGACCCGCGATCTTGGCGATGCCGCCGAAGTTGCGCCTCCCGTGAGCAATTTCACCCCAGCGGCCTACAAGGCGGCGGTCGAGACGGCCAAGGACTATATCCGTGCCGGAGACATCTTTCAGGTCGTACCGTCTCAGCGTTGGACGCAGGATTTTCCCCTGCCCCCCTTCGCGCTTTATCGCAGCCTGCGCCGGACCAACCCGTCGCCCTTCATGTTCTATTTCAACTTTGGCGGTTTCCAGGTGATCGGCGCATCGCCCGAAATTCTGGTCCGCGTGTTTGGCAACGAGGTCACCATCCGCCCGATCGCAGGCACCCGCCCGCGCGGTGCGACGCCGGAAGAGGACCGCGCGCTGGAAGCTGACCTGCTGGCGGACAAGAAGGAGCTGGCCGAGCATCTGATGCTGCTCGACCTGGGCCGGAACGACACCGGTCGGGTCGCCCGTATCGGCACGGTGCGCCCCACCGAGAAGTTCATCATCGAGCGCTACTCCCACGTTATGCACATCGTCAGCAACGTCGTTGGCGAACTGGACGAAGGCAAGGACGCCCTTGACGCGTTTTTTGCCGGAATGCCTGCGGGCACGGTCAGCGGCGCACCAAAGGTGCGCGCCATGGAGATCATCGACGAACTGGAGCCGGAAAAGCGCGGCGTCTATGGTGGCGGCGTCGGCTATTTCTCGGCTGGTGGCGACATGGACATGTGCATCGCACTGCGCACGGCAGTGGTTCAGGATCGCAAGCTCTATGTTCAGGCCGGTGGCGGGGTCGTCTATGACAGCGATCCCGAGGCCGAGTATCAGGAGACCGTCCACAAATCCAACGCCATCCGCCGCGCTGCTGCGGATGCGGCGCGATTTACCCGGAATGGCAATAGCTGAGCGCAAAATTCTGCGGGTTATGTGAGGGGGCTCCGCCCCGCCGCCCTGCGGGCGGCTCCCCCGGAGTATTGATGCAAAGATGAAGGCGCAGCTGCGGCCTAGAGCGCTCGGCGTTTGGCTTGGCTCAGCCAGTATTACCTAACACGTTGAAATCTGGTATTTCCGACAGCGTTGGGTGGGTCAGTTGAAGCTCGAAACGCCAACGCCTGCAGGGTCTGGTTTCCAGCAGAGCAATTAATAATGGGCCGCCCCGTTTCGGGGTTAGCCCTTTGTCGTTCGGTTCCGCATTCGGCCCCGCGAGACCGGTCAGCCGACCAGTTCGAGGCCGGCAAAGAAGTAGGCGATCTCGGTTGCGGCGGTTTCGGGGGCATCTGAACCGTGCACCGAGTTTTCGCCAACCGATTCGGCGAATTCGGCACGGATGGTGCCCGGCGCTGCGTCTGCCGGGTTGGTGGCGCCCATGATTTCGCGGTTCTTGGTGATCGCGTTCTCGCCTTCCAGGACCTGAACCACGACTGGTGCGGAGGACATGAACGCGCACAGTTCGTCGTAGAACGGGCGTTCATTGTGCACGTCATAGAAGACACCGGCCTGTGCCTTGGTCATGTGAATACGCTTTTGCGCGATGATGCGCAGACCCGCGTCTTCAAACTTGGCGTTGATCTTGCCGGTCAGGTTGCGGCGGGTGGCGTCGGGTTTGATGATCGAAAAGGTGCGTTCCAGTGCCATCGGGTATCTCCATCATTGGTCGGCGGATTGGCCCGCCGGACTGTCTCGCGCGCCGCCTAGCATGGGCTGGCCGCTTTGGAAAGGCGCGTTGGCGCTCTGAAGGCCGCATTTGGACTGCCATGGGCGCGCCGCATCAGGTGACGTCCGGCAGCGGGCCGATCTGATCAAGCCATCGGACATAGAGCGCAGACAGCAAACCGAGTTCCGCTGATCATCGACATAATGCCCAGAACCGCAAAGGGCGCGTGCTCGGCGGTCACGATCGCGTCGGTGCCGCTGGTCAGAACGGCGCCAATTCCAACCGCCAGGGCACCCGACAGGCCACAGGCCGTGCCTGCAAGGCTGGGGCGCACCAACAGGAGCCCCGCACTGCGCTGGCCGTGGTCAACCCGTTCCAAACTCCGACGGCAACGGCGGAGGCAGAGAACTCCCAACCGACGCTATCGCGAAGACGGCCACGGAAACGAGGAGCACTGGGCGGCGCCCAAACCTGTCGGACATCGGCCCGACGATGATCTGCGGCACCGCCGTGATCGCAAGATAGCCGGAAATCGCAAGGTTCACATGGCCCCAGGACACGTCGAATTCCTCGGCGATCTGCGCCACAGACGGCAGGATCATATTCAGCAAAACCACCGATACGGCCGTAAGGATCACGAGCGTGAACAGGTGCGATGGGCTTTGCGCAAGTTGCATGTCAATCGCGATGATTTCGGCGTTCCGAACAAAGCTGCGCCAACACATCGGGGATAGGCTTTCCATAGCCTCCCCGGCTCTGCTAAGAGCCGCCTCATGTTACGCATAAATGATATCACCTATTCGGTCGAAGGCCGCCCGCTGTTTGAGTCGGCCAGCGCCACGATCCCGACCGGGCACAAGGTTGGCATGGTCGGTCGCAACGGCGCTGGCAAGACCACGCTGTTCCGTCTGATCCGGAGCGAACTGGCGCTTGAAGGCGGCTCGATCAGCCTGCCGTCGCAGGCTCGCATTGGCGGCGTCGCACAGGAGGTGCCCGGCAACGAGGTGTCCTTGCTGGACACCGTGCTGGCCGCCGACACAGAGCGCGCCTCGCTGCTGGCCGAGGCCGAAACCGCCACCGACCCGGCGCGAATCGCCGAAGTTCAGACGCGGCTGACAGATATCGACGCCTGGTCCGCCGAAGCGCGTGCGTCCTCCATTCTGCGTGGCCTGGGTTTTGACAGCGAAGAACAGGCCATGCCCTGCAGCGCCTTTTCCGGCGGTTGGCGGATGCGGGTGGCATTGGCCGCAGTCCTGTTTGCACAGCCAGACTATCTGCTCCTGGACGAACCGACCAACTACCTGGATCTCGAAGGCGCGCTGTGGCTGGAAAACTATCTCGGACGGTATCCCCACACCGTGATCATCATCAGCCATGATCGTGAATTGCTGAACCGGGCAGTGGGCGGCATCCTGCATCTGGAGAACCGCGGGCTGACCTATTACACCGGCAACTACGACCAGTTTGCCCGCCAGCGCGCCGCCAATCGCGCGGTGCAGGCGGCGGCGGCCAAGAAACAGGATACAAGGCGCGCGCATCTTCAGGCTTTTGTCGATCGTTTCAAGGCCAAGGCCAGCAAGGCCAAGCAGGCGCAGAGCCGTGTCAAGATGCTGGAAAAGATGGAAACCATCCGCGCGCCCGAAGACGCCGCGCGCACAGTGTTTTCCTTTCCCGAACCCGAGGAACTGTCGCCTCCGATCATCGCCACCGAAGGGGTGAAGGTCGGCTATGGCGACACCGTGGTATTGCGCAATCTGAATCTGCGCATCGATCAGGACGACCGCATCGCCCTGCTCGGCAAGAACGGCCAGGGCAAATCGACGCTCGCCAAGCTGCTCAGTGACCGGCTGGCACCGATGGCGGGCAAGATGAACAGTTCCAACAAGCTGCGTATCGGGTTCTTTGCACAACATCAGGTCGAGGAATTGCGCGTCGACGAAACCCCGTTGCAACACCTGCTGCGCGAACGCCCCGCCGAGGGGCAGGCCAAGCTGCGCGCGCGTCTGGCCGGGTTCGGTCTTGGCGCGGATCAGGCCGACACGGTGGTCGGGCGGTTGTCCGGCGGGCAAAAGGCGCGGCTGTCGCTGTTGCTGGCCACCCTGTCCGCGCCGCACCTGCTGATCCTGGATGAGCCGACCAACCACCTCGACATCGAAAGTCGCGAGGCGCTGGTCGAGGCGCTCACGGCCTATTCCGGCGCGGTCATCCTGGTCAGCCACGACATGCATCTGCTGTCGCTGGTGGTCGACAGGCTCTGGCTGGTATCCGACGGTACCGTACAGCCCTATGAGGGCGATCTGGGCGCTTATCGTGATCTGTTGCTGGCACGCGACAAACCCCCGCGCAAACAGCAGGAAGAGGCCAAGCCAAAACCCAAGCGCCCCTCGCGTGACTCAATTCTTGCATTGCGCGCCGAAGCCCGCAAAGGTGAGGAACGGGTGCAAAAACTCAACGCAATGCGCGACAAGCTAGCCAACAAACTGGCGGATCCCGCGCTCTACGAAGACGAAAAGAAAGGCGAAGCCGAGGTCTGGCAGCGCAAGTACGCAGAAGTCATGAATGGACTTGACCGCGCTGAAGCTCTTTGGATGAGCGCGCTGGAAAAACTGGAAAGAGCAGAGACATGAGTATCGATTCTGCCTTTCTGGTCACAACCTTTGTCACGTTGTTCGTCATTATCGATCCATTCGCGCTCGCTCCCCTGTTTCTGGCGCTGACCCACGGCAAGTCAGCGCAGGAGCGGCGCGCCATCGCGGTGCGCGCCTGCCTGACATCGATGGGGATTCTGACGGTTTTTGCGGCGTTCGGTGAATCGGTGCTGAATTTTGCGGGCATCTCGATGCCGGCATTCCGCGTGGCCGGCGGCTTGCTTCTGTTCCTCACGGCACTGGATATGTTGTTTGAACGCCGCACCAAGCGACGCGAAAATCAGGCGGAAGAATCCGAAGAGGAAGACGGGCACGATCCTTCGGTGTTTCCGCTGGCAATCCCGCTGATCGCCGGGCCGGGATCGATTGCCTCGATGATACTGCTGACCGGCCAGTCGCCCGGATTGCAGGGGCTGGTTCTGGTGGTGGCTGTGATGATCGCAGTGGTTACCCTTTCCCTGATTAGTTTCCTGGCCAGCGGCATGATGGAACGGGTGCTGGGCAAGACCGGCATCAACGTGATCACCCGTCTTCTGGGCATGTTGCTGGCGGCCCTGGCCGTACAGTTTGTGCTGGACGGGCTGCGCGACTTTGGCTTCGTTGGCTAGGATCCGCGTGGATCGTGCCTACATCTGTCCGGTGAGATGGGGTGATTGGCGATGGCTTCCATAGAACTGGGAAATCTGATCTATCTGGTGCTGCTCCTTGTGATGGTGCTCACCTGGTTTGTCGCGCAGAACCGCCAGTCGCTTGGCAAGCTGGCGCAGCAGGCATTGGCTTGGGGTCTGATTTTCGTCGGGGTGATTGCCGCAATCGGGGTCTGGGATGATATCCGCCAGACCCTGCGCCCGACGCAAAGTGTCATCACCGAGACCGGCCAGATCGAAGTACCGCGCGCGCCGGATGGACATTACTATCTGACCTTGCTGATAAACGACAAACCGATTGATTTCCTGGTTGATACGGGGGCGTCAGAAATGGTCCTGACTTCGGCCGATGCGGAACGGGCCGGGTTGTCGCTGAATGATCTGATCTATTCCGGACGCGCCTTTACGGCAAACGGCGAGGTTCGCACCGCACGTGTCACGCTGGACAGTGTTGAACTGGGGCAGGTCCTTGACCGAGATGTGTCTGCCTGGGTCAACGAAGGCGAAATGGAGCAATCGCTTCTGGGTATGGCCTATCTGCGGCGCTGGAGCCGGATCGAAATCAGTGACCGCGCCCTGATCCTGACCCGCTGAGCGCGCGCAGCGCTCCCGTGTGTCAGCGGCGCCATTTTGAATATCTGCTCCCGGCCCGAACTTATCTCTCTGGCTCCTTGCTGATCACGGTCGTAACAGTTCGGGTTGAGCGGCTTTGCGTAAGAGCGATCGCACCCAGAACCAACACGCAGGCAACCGCTTGTGCGCCCGTGATAACCTCGCCGAAGGCAAAAATACCGACCGCGAACATCGTGGGCAGTTCGATACTGCCTATGACAGCGGTGCGCGTCGCCCCGATGACAGGTGAACAGACGGTATAAATCAGTTGCGGAACAAGCGCGGTCACGAGACCGATCCCGACGATCAGAAACCAGTCATTTCCACTCTTTGGCAGCACATCTTCGATCTCGGATGAGAGAATGAGCGGCACAAGCCCGATGACCGACCCAAGCGAGACCGACGCTATTCTGGCCAAAGGGGCAATGCGCGCCAAGCGGTGCACCAAAACACATATGCCAAAGCCAAATCCAAAAGGGGCCGCCAATGATATCAAGAGCGTTGGTATCTGGTCTGCATGCACAGAAGCAGGAGACCCTGCAATTATTGCGGCAATGACTATCAATCCAGCAGCTACAAGGCTGCGCCGTGTCGGCGTGTCGCCGAAAATCGCCCAAGCGATGAGGATCGTGAACACGGGATACGTCATATAGAGAACGCCAACCGTCGATGCAGGAACTGTCTCAAGAGCGGTGACATAGCCGACCCAGCCAAGCCCCATGACTGCGCCAGCGGTCAGACCCCAGACAATTTCGCGCCACTTTGAGCGATGCTTCAGCAGTGCTGGCAACAGGATGATCGCGGCCAATATGTACCGATAAAACGCAACCGCGTAGGGCGCGAGCCCCTGATCGGTGAGACCACGGCTGAAATAGGGTACGAAGCCAAAACAGATGGAAGCAAAAAACACACCGGCCCCTGCAAGGGCATAGGGTGTGGCCTGATGAATGGGTGAGGTCAATTTGTTCATCCCTGACAGCTATCACTCAATTCTGCGGCTGCCACCCACACCCAAAAGGCAAGGCCAGACTGTCAGCACGGCAGCAAAAAACACGGTGGCCCACCCAACCCGACAGAGTTCAAGACAACAGGATCACCCGTCGCCGACATCGACCGAAGTCACCGGCTAGCGTTCCGCTTTCTTCTCCCACCGGCCGCTCTCCTCGGACCAGTATTGCGCCGAACAGCCCGCTTCGGTCAGCGCCTTCCACTGCACGCGCGCGCGCTGGACCGCAGGAGGATCGTTGCCATCAAACAGCACGCACACCCGCGCAAGCGCCGTTACTTCATCAGGCATGATCTCGGCCCCGTCCACCGTCATCATGCAGTCTGGCGTGTTGGTGGCCGTGTTCGTGGTGAGCAGGATCGGCTGATCCACGTCATGCGGACCTCCGGCGGTCCCATGTGGAAGAAATCCGTCATCGGGGCCAAGCCAAAGTTGTTCGTCAAGCCACGCCATACGGGCGGCGTCTGTACCGCGCACGGCAATCCGCCACCCCGCCTGCCGCGCCTTGCCCAGAAGCACCGGCAACGTGTGTTCGAGCGGTTGACGCGTGAGGTGATAGAAATAGGCAGCGCCCATTACCGTGCCGCCATTGGATCATAGTCGCCCAGCGTCCAGATGTGACCTTCAGGATCGCGTAGGGAAAAGCTCGCCCCGCCATAGGATTGATCCTCAAGCGGCATGACGATCTCGGCTCCTGCCGCGACCACCTGTGCATATCGAACCGCGAGATCATCGACGACAACGTAGATGGACGTGGTGACGCCCCCTGCCAGAGCAGGATCGGTCATGACGTCGTCAAACGAACCATCATTGGGCGGGCCAAACATCATCAGCCCACGTCCCAACCTGATCTGCGCATGCACGATGCTGCCGGCGTCATCCCGGTAGACCGCGTGTTCGACTAACCCGAGCACATTTGTGACAAAGGCCAGCGCGGCTTCGCAATCGCGGTATCGGGTGGCGGGAATGAGCATTGCGGATCGGGTCCTGACTACTCCGAGGTTTCGAACTTATCCTGCACCAACCGGTTCAGCGCCGCAACGCCCCAGCCGGTCGCGCCTTTGGGGGCAAAGTCGGTCTCGGCCTTGACGGAGGCGACGCCGGCGATGTCCAGATGAATCCACGGGGTCTCGTCCTTGACGAAGCGCGCGAGGAACTGGGCCGCCGTAACCGACCCCGCAGGCCGCCCGCCCGTGTTCTTGATGTCGGCAATGCGCGATTTGATGAGGTCGTCATAGGCCTTGCCCATAGGCATGCGCCAGGCCCCCTCGCCCTCAGCCGCAGCAGATTTGAGGAACGCGCCGCAAAATGCGTCGTCGTTTGAGAAAACTCCCGCATTTTCGTGACCCAGCCCGACGATGATCGCTCCGGTCAGGGTCGCAAGATCGATCATCCCCGCAGGTTTGAACCGTTCCTGCGCGTACCACATCACGTCGCACAGAACCAATCGCCCCTCGGCATCGGTGTTGATCACCTCGACGGTGGTTCCCTTCATCGATTTGATTACATCGCCCGGTCGCGTCGCGGTACCCGATGGCATGTTTTCCACCAGGCCGACCAGCCCGACGACATTGGCGGACGCCTTGCGCAGGGCCAATGCGCGCATGGTTCCGGCAACAACACCTGCGCCCCCCATATCCATGGTCATGTCTTCCATACCGCCCGCCGGTTTCAGCGAGATACCACCCGTGTCAAACACCACACCCTTGCCGACAAGCGCCAGCGGTGC
Source organism: Sedimentitalea todarodis (assembly GCF_032595355.1). Taxonomy (NCBI): domain Bacteria; kingdom Pseudomonadati; phylum Pseudomonadota; class Alphaproteobacteria; order Rhodobacterales; family Paracoccaceae; genus Sedimentitalea; species Sedimentitalea todarodis. The sequence goes on from NZ_JASMWN010000004.1 coordinate 220,792, forward strand.
GTCGCCCTTCTTGCCGCCGTCCCAGTGCATCACCACAACCTTGGACGGGCTTGCCGACCCTTGCCCGACGCTAAGCAGGGTGCGCATGCCCAACTCTGCGAGCTTGTCCTCTTCGAGCACCTCGACCTTGAGACCAAGCTCCTGCATGTCCACCAACCGGTCGGCAAATTCGGTGGTTGTCAGAACATTGGCGGGTTCGTTCACCAGATCGCGCGTCATATGTGCGCCTTCGGCCACGGCCAATAGCGGCGCGGCAGCGGCGGAGACCTCGTCGGCCTTGGTATGATAGAGCGTAACGGGTGCAGAATCGTCCGGAGTGTCATCCTCTGCGGATTTGTAGGCGTCGAAGCGATAGTCCCTGAGCGCGATGCCAAGCGCAAGCTCTGCCGCCTTGCGCATACCGCCCGCCATCACTGACAGTGGCTTGTCCCCTTTCGACTTTGCCAGCGCCGCGCCCGCCCTGCGGGCCTCAACAGTGGTGACCTTGCGATCCAGGACCAGAACATCCAGCGCCTCGGCCGCCAGACCGGTGGGCCATGCGAGCGATATCAGCTGACCTGACTTCGCCTTGGAGAATCTCTCACTCGCCACCAGACGCGCCACCGCACCCTTGGTCAGCCGGTTGGCCCGGCGCGCCGCCGGATCGAGTTTGCCGTCCGGGGCAACGACGATGACGATCCGCCCTTTGGCGGCTTCCATCACGTCCAGGTCCGTGGCTTCGAATGCAATCGGCGTCAATCGGCTCATCTTCAGGCTCTCCAAACTGTTGTTGCGGCTACAGGTAGCGCGGGCGATGCGGGTTGACCAGATAGCAGTTTTCGCGACCACGGAATTGCATTAGGGTCGCGCACACGGATTTGGCAGTCGACCTGGGAGAGCGCGGTGTCACGATACGACAGATACGTCCTGTCGCAGTACCTGGTGTTATTCGGCTTTTTCTCGCTGATTCTCGTGGCTGTGTTCTGGATCAACCGGGCCGTGGTCCTGTTTGACCGGCTGATCGGTGATGGCCAATCGGCCATGGTGTTTTTCGAATTCACGGCCCTCACCCTGCCCAACCTCATCCGCATGGTGCTGCCGATGGCGGCCTTTGCCGCGTCGGTCTATGTCACCAACCGGCTGAACTCCGAAAGCGAATTGACGGTGATGCAGGCCACCGGTTCAAGCCCCTGGCAGCTGGCGCGTCCGGCGCTGGCCTTTGGATTGCTCGCCGCCGCGATGATGAGCATACTGACGCATGTGCTGTTGCCTGCCTCGACCAAACAGCTTGCGATCCGCGAAGCCGAGGTTGCGCGCAACGTCACCGCGCGATTGTTGACCGAAGGCAGTTTTCTGCACCCGACCGAGGGGGTCACCTTCTACATTCGTCAGATCGAGCCGGATGGCCGGTTGAACGATGTCTTCCTGTCCGACCAACGCGATCCGGCCCAAAGCGTGATCTATACCGGGGCCGAGGCGTTTCTGGTGCGCGATGGCGACCGCGCCAATCTGATCATGGTGGATGGTTTGGCCCAGATGCTGAACACCGCGGCACAGACGCTTTCGACCACAGTTTTTGCCGATTTCTCCTTTGACATCAGCTCTCTGATCAACAAGAGCGATATCCGCACCCGCAACATTCGTGCGATCCCCACGCTCGAATTGATGCGCATGCCCGAGTCCATATCCAGAACCGACGGCTATTCGGCGGGGCAACTCGCAGAGGAGCTACATCTGCGGTTTGCCCGTGCGCTGGTCTGTGTTGCCGTCACGCTGATCGGGTTCTCGACACTGCTCCTTGGCGGCTTCTCCCGGTTTGGTGTCTGGCGGCAGGCCCTGCTGGCCTTCGTGCTGCTTGTGTTTCTGGAGGTATTGCGCGGGATCGTGTCGGACCCGGTTCTGGCGGATGCCAAGATGTGGCCCCTGGTCTATGTGCCGACGGTTGTGGGGTTGATGATTGCGACCTTGTTTCTGTGGCTTGCCTCACGACCGCGCCGGCGAAGGATAAAGGCCAGCATCGCGCCACCTGCCGAGGCCGCGACATGATCCTTGATCGGTATTTCGCCAAGCGATTTCTTGTCAGCTTCCTGCTGATCGGAGCCGTGTTTCTCACGCTGATCCTGTTGATCGACCTGATCGAACAACTCAGGAAATTCGAGGGCATCGACGTCAGCTTTGGCAAACTGTTCCGACTGACACTGCTGAATGCTCCCTCGGCGATCAATGAGATTCTGCCGCTGCTGATGATCCTGTCCACCATCGTGCTGTTCATCGGTCTTGCCCGCAGCAGCGAACTCGTGGTGACGCGGGCCGCGGGACGATCGGGCATCCGGGCATTGGCCGCTCCGATCATGGTGGCAATGGTCATCGGCGGGCTTGCGGTCAGCACGTTGAACCCGATCGTTGCAGCAACCTCGAACCGGTATCAGCAACTGGCCGACACCTATCGCACAGGTGGCCCCTCGGCGCTCTCGCTTAGTGGCGAGGGTCTCTGGTTGCGGCAGGGTGCGCTGCGGGGGCAATCGGTCATTCACGCCACCGGCTATGGCGGCGGCGAGGATATGCTGGTTCTGTATGACGTGACCATACTGGCATATGCACCGAACGATGGCCCGATCCGACGGATCCGGGCGGAAAGCGCGACGCTGACACAGGATGAGTGGGTATTGGGCGACGTAAAGGTCTGGCCCCTCATCACCGGCCTGAACCCGGAAACCAACGCCGACACCTATGATGTCCTGCGCATTCCGACAACCCTCACCGAAGAGCGGATTCGCGACAGTATCGGACGGCCCTCGGGCATCTCGATCTATGACCTGCCGCAAACCATTCGCGAACTGAAGCGCGCCGGATTTGCCACCAAGCGCCAGGAAGTCTGGCTGCAAGCGGAACTGGCGCGACCATTGTTTCTGGTGGCCATGGTCCTGGTCGGTGCCGCCTTCACCATGCGCCATACCCGCTTTGGTGGCACCGGTGTTGCGGTTCTGGCCTCGGTCTTGCTGGGTTTCGGGCTGTACTTCATCCGAAACTTTGCGCAAATACTTGGTGAGAATGGCCAGATCCCCGTAACGCTGGCCGCCTGGGCACCGCCGATAGCGTCGATCTTGCTCACCCTCGGGTTACTCTTGTATGCGGAAGACGGATGACGCAGGCGATCTGTAATGCACTAAGAAATCTACTTCTGCTGGCAGCTTTCTGGTCAGCTCTTCCCGCTTTGGCGCAGCAGGGCGAAGACGGAGTGGTGGACGACACGCTTCCGGCGACGCTGGTTGCGGACAGCGTTTTCATCACACCTGACCGCCAACTCGTCGCCGAAGGCAACGTCGAGGCATTTCAGGGCCAGACCCGCCTGCGCGCCGAGCGAATCACGTTTGATCGCGAGACGGGAACGCTCTCTATCGAAGGACCGATCCGCATCGATGACGGCGGCGAAATGGTGATCCTGGCCAATGCCGCGGAAATCGACTCCGACTTTCAGAACGGCTTGCTGACCGGCGCACGGATGGTGCTGGATGAACAGTTGCAAATGGCGGCTCTGCAAATGAACCGGGTCAGCGGACGCTACACCCAACTCTTCAAGACCGCCGTCACCTCGTGCAATGTCTGCGAGGACGGACGTCCGCCACTCTGGCAAATCCGGGCGCGCAAGGTGATCCATGACCAGGAGGAAAAGCAGCTCTATTTCGAAGATGCGCAGTTCCGCATTCTCGACGTACCAGTGATGTACCTGCCACGGTTCCGGCTGCCCGATCCGACGCTGGAGCGCGGGCGCGGATTTCTCATCCCATCGTTGCGGACAACGTCACAGTTGAGTACCGGCGTACGCCTGCCCTATTTCATCCCGCTGGGCGACTCCCGCGACTTGACCCTCGCGCCTTATATCTCGTCGCGCACCCGAACACTCGACTATCGCTATCGACAGGCCTTTCGCAGGGGGAGGATCGGCTTCGAAGGCGCATATACCCGTGATGACATTCAACCCGGCGACTCGCGCGGCTACCTGTTCGGATACGGTGCCTTCGATCTGCCTCGTGACTTTGCTCTGAGGTTCGACCTGGCGCTGGTCTCGGACGACTCGTACCTGTCACAGTACGATCTGCCCGATCTCGACCGCCTGCGCAGCGAGATCGCGCTGACACGGGTCAAGCGCGACAGCGCCTTTCAGGTCGACCTGATCCACTACCAGTCGCTGCGCGAAAATGATGATGAGACCACGCCGAGCCGGTTCGCCGACGTGTTCTACGAACGGCGTTACTTCCCAAAGGCGATCGGCGGAGAATTGCGGCTGAACTTCGAAGGCCACGGGCATGAACGGCTCTCCGATGTCAATATCGACGGGCGCGATGTACTGCGCGCCACTGCTGATATCGATTGGCACCGGACATGGATCGCCGGCAATGGCCTGCGCACCGACTGGCAGATGGGCGTGTCTGGCGACATCTTCAAGATCTATCAGGACAGCGACTATCCCGACGACATCATCCGCGCGACACCGCGCGCGGCGCTGACCCTCAGCTATCCGATGAGCAAGAGCATGGGCAACGGTGTCACCCAATCCCTCGAGCCTGTGGTCCAACTTGGTTGGAGCGACGTGCACGGCGAAAACCCACCGAACATCGAGAGCCGCTTTGTCGAGTTCGACCAGGGCAACCTGTTGTCCCTGTCCCGTTTCCCGGGACCCGACCGGCGCGAGGAAGGTGCGGCGCTGGTCTACGGGCTGAACTGGGCGCGCTATGCGCCGTCCGGATGGCAGGCCTGGGCAACGATCGGCCAGGTTTTCCGCAAGACCGCGGACGAAGCATTCACCGATACATCGGGGTTGTCTGGCACGTCCTCCTCGATCCTGATCGCGGGTCAGTTCCAGCATGATAGCGGGCTGATGCTGACAGGGCGCGGGCTGATCGACAATTCGCTCAGCATGAACAAGGCAGAGGTTCGCGGCAGCTGGAGCAATAACTCGCTGAACCTTGCCGGCACCTATCTGTGGCTGGGCAGCGATCTTGAGGAAGACCGCGACTCGCCGCTGTCCGAAGTGTGGTTCGACGGCACCTATGGCATCAATCAAAGCTGGTCGGCGGGTGCCAGCCTGCGCTATGACATCTCCGACCACCGCGCCACGCGGGCCGGATTTGGGGTCGTCTATCGCAATGAATGCGTAACGGTCGATCTTTCGCTCCGTCGCGATTATACGTCATCCTCAAGTGTTGAGCCCACGACCGATTTCAGCTTTAGTATCTCGCTAGCCGGCTTTGCCGTAGACAGTGGAACAGAAAAATATAGGCGATCATGCAGTTGAACCTTCCTCTCCGATTCTCGTCCCTGACCAGTCGTTTGCGCGCCGGTATTCTCGCCGGCATCGTCCTTTCGGCAATTGCGGGCAGTGCGACCGCCCAGGGGCTGTTTGCTCCGGTGATCACCGTCAACGATCAGGTCATCACCCGCTACGAGCTTGAACAGCGGAGCGAGTTCCTGAAACTGCTGGCTGTTCCGGGCATCCCGGAGCAACTGGCACGCGAGGCGCTGATCGAAGACCGGTTGAAACTGCAAGCCGCCATATCCGCAGGCCTCGAGGTCACGCCCGAAGAAATCGAGGGAGGGATCGAGGAACTTTCGTCGCGGACCGATTTGTCGCCCGAGGAATTCGTCAAGGCTCTGGAACAAGGTGGCGTCTCGGTCGAAACCCTGCGCGACTTTGCCAAGGTGAATGTCGCCTGGCGCAATCTGATCCGTGCCCGCTTCTTGTCACTTGCACGACCGAGCGAAGCGGAAATCGATCGTGCGATCGGTAGCGGCGGCGGCGGCGGCCTGCGCGTGCTCCTGTCGGAGCTCATCATCCCGGTGACCCCACAAACGCAGGAACAGGTCGACGAACTGGCGTTGCAGCTATCGCAAATCCGCAGCTATGACGCCTTTTCCGAAGCCGCCGGCAAGTATTCTGCCACCCAGACCCGTGCCAATGGCGGGCGGATGGATTGGATCAATCTCACTGATCTGCCACCGGGACTGCGGCCACTGATCCTTGATCTGACGCCGGGCGAGGTAACCGCCCCCATTCCACTGCCCGAAGCGGTCGCTCTGTTTCAGCTGCGCGCCATCAAGGAAAGTGCTGTCGCCACGCCACGCTATTCGACGATTGATTATGCGCTCTACTACCTCCCCGGTGGGCGAACACCCGAGGCTCTGGGCAGGGCCGCGCGCATTGCCAATGACGTCGACACCTGTGACGATCTCTACGGCGTTGCCAAGAACCAGCCAGCGACACAGTTGGAAATGCTGAGCCAGAAGCCATCAGAGATACCACGCGATGTCGCCGTCGAACTGGCGAAGTTGGACGAAGGCGAGATCTCCACAGCGCTGACCAGGTCGAACGGCCAGACGCTGGTGCTGCTGATGGCGTGCGGACGCACTGCCGAGGCAAACGAGGAAGCCACCCGTGAGCAGGTCGCGCAGTCGCTTGTTCAGCAGAAACTGAGAGCCTATGCCGACAGCTATCTGGATCAGCTTGAAGCCGAAGCGATCATCGTCGAACGATGATGCCGCCAATCGCGCTGACCTGCGGGGACCCCGCCGGGATTGGCCCGGAACTGGCGGTCAAGGCGTGGCAGGAACTCGGCAAGGGTTGTCCATTCTTCTGGATCGGGGATCCGCGCCACCTCCCCCGTGATACGCCTATCGTCGAGATTTCTGCTCCGAATCAGGCAAGTGGTGCCATTTCGCGCGGATTGCCCGTGCTGGCGCACCGTTTTTTTGCACCGTCCACACCCGGCACCCCGGAATTGCGCAATGCGCAGGGTGTCATCGAGGTAATCGAGCGCGCGGTGGCGCTGGTGCAATCGGGCGAGGCCAGTGCGGTCTGCACCGCACCGATCAGCAAGAAGGTGCTGATTGACGGTGCCGCGTTTGCCTATCCCGGCCATACCGAGTTTCTGGCCGCCCTTGCAGGGCGCGTACGGGTCGTGATGATGCTGGCCAGTGATCGGCTTCGGGTGGTGCCGACCACCATTCACATCGCTCTTGCCGACGTGCCCCGCGTTCTGACACCGGAACTCTTGCGCGACACCATTGCGATCACGGCGGACGGATTGCGACAGCAATTCGGCATCAGCCATCCGCGCATTGCGGTGGCCGGGCTGAACCCCCATGCCGGCGAAGGCGGCGCCATGGGCGATGAAGAACACATATGGATCGCACCGCTGATCCGGGACCTCGCAAGCGATGCTCTGACGCTGACCGGGCCACACCCCGCGGACACGCTGTTTCATGCCGCCGCGCGCGCAAAGTACGACGCCGTGGTCGCGATGTATCACGATCAGGCGCTGATCCCGATCAAGACGCTGGATTTTGATCTGGGCGTCAATATCACGCTTGGCCTGCCCTTTGTCCGCACGTCGCCCGATCACGGCACCGCGTTTGACATTGCAGGCCATGGGCTTGCGAATCCTGCCAGCCTGATAGAGGCACTCAAATGCGCTCGGACCATGGCGCTGCGGTCAACAGGTGCCCTTTCTGACCCCATCGCCGATTGCGACACTGGAACCACCTCATGAGCGCCATAGACAGCCTGCCGCCCCTGCGCGAGGTCATTGCCACGCACCAGCTTTCAGCCCGCAAATCCCTGGGTCAGAACTTCCTTCTCGATCTGAACCTGACCGCAAAAATCGCGCGGCAGGCCGGCGATCTCGCTGACTGTGATGTGCTGGAAATCGGACCGGGCCCCGGCGGGCTGACCCGTGGCCTGCTCACCCAGGGCGCGCGCAAAGTGCTGGCCGTGGAAAAGGACAGCCGCTGTATTCCTGCACTGCGGGAAATTGCGGCGGCCTATCCCGGACGTCTCAAGATCGTGGAAGGTGACGCGCTCCTGATCGATCCGATGGCGCATCTGACATCACCGGTCCGGGTGGCCGCGAACCTGCCCTACAATGTCGGTACAGAATTGCTGGTGCGCTGGCTGACACCGCCAATCTGGCCCCCCTTCTGGCAGAGCCTGACCCTGATGTTTCAGCGCGAAGTGGCCGAGCGGATCGTGGCGCAGCCGGGTAGCAAGACCTATGGGCGTTTGGCTATTCTGGCACAGTGGCGCGCAGACACCCGTATCGCGATGAGCCTGCCCCCCGGCGCGTTTACTCCGCCGCCCAAGGTTTCGAGCGCGGTCGTGCATTTGACCGCCCTGCCCGAGCCACGCTTTCCGGCGAATCCCAGGACATTGGAGAGGATCGTGGCCGCCGCCTTCAATCAGCGCCGCAAGATGCTGCGTGCCGCGCTCAAGGGGCTGGCCCCGGATATCGAGGACCGCTTGCAATCGGTTGGCCTGCGACCAACGGATCGGGCCGAACAGGTGCCGCTGGAGGGGTTTTGCGCACTTGCGCGCAGCTTTGACAGCTGACGCGCAGGGATCCTATTCGGCGGCTTCGGGGTTGCCGTCCGGCTTGGCCGCGGTCTCTGCTTCTGCCGTAGCCTTCGGCTTCCTGCTCGTCGCAGCGGCCTTCTGGGCAGGCGCTTCCGCGCTGCCCGAATCATCTGCCTTGGGTGCGGGTTTACGTGTACGTGGTTTCCGCGTCGGTTTCTTGGGTTTGCTTTCGGGCGTTTCCACCAGACCGCTATCCCCGGAATCGGCGCTGCCCAGATCCAGGACATCGGGCTGCGGCGCGTTGCCGGGGTCGGCTGGCTGCGGTGCAGACTTTGGTTCTGATGGCTGCGGTGCGGCCTGTGGTTGGGTCACCGCAGCGGCCGCCTCGCGTTCCTGGCGCTCGGCGCGTTCACGATCACGCTCGGCCTGCCTTTCTCGGTTCTGACGTTCCTGCTCTTCACGCCGGTTGTCCATTTCCCGCTGTGCTTCACTCAGCAAACGCAGGTAATGCTCGGCGTGCTGCTGAAAGTTCTCGGTCGCGACGCGATCATTGCCCAGTTGCGCATCACGCGCCAACTGATTGTATTTCTCGATGATCTGCTGTGGCGTACCACGCACTTTTCCCTCAGGGCCGGAACTGTCAAAAACGCGGTTGATGACATTTCCACCACCCTGCGAGCGGTTGCGGTTCGACTTTGACCGCGAACGTGATTTGGACGATCTCATATGCTTAATGTCAGCCTTGTACTCGCTGTCTTTTGATCCGCTTCACGCCTCGTGCGTTCAAGTAAACACCGGATCACCGACTTTTTGGGCTTGGCGTTGCACGCGTGCTGCAAGAGCATCTGTCGGGGCAACACCCCTGAGTAACCATGTCCGGCAGGCACAGACAAGCCTTTCCAAGCATATTTCGCGTCTTTTTGCCTAAAATCGGTGCTTTTGGGTCGCAGAGGATCGATGAGTCAGGCTGCACGGGCCTGAATGACACGCGGTCGGCCATCAAGATCATGAATCACACCCGGCTCGATCAATCCGGCATCGTCCAGCAGGGCGATGACCGCATCGGCCTGTGTCGGGCCAATCTCCAGCAACAACCGGCCCCCGGGTCGCAGGTGATCCGCCGCGCGCGCGGCAATGGACCGATAGGCCCCCAGCCCGTCGCCACCATCGGTGAGCGCCATCTCTGGTTCATGCTGTCGCACTTCCGCCTGCAATTCGGGCATCTCGTCCTGCGCGATATAGGGTGGGTTCGACACGATCAGATCAAATGACCCCGAAACCGCACCAAACCAGTCCGACCGCAGGATCTCTGCACGGTTCTCAACATGATGCAGGATGACATTGGCGCTCGCCTGCAGACAGGCGGCTTCGCTCAGGTCGACCCCCAGCCCCGTCGATTGCGGGTTCTCTGCCAGCAACGTGACCAGAATGCAGCCGGACCCGACGCCCAGATCGAGCATCCTTGAGAACGGCTGCGACAGCGCGGCCTCGATCAGGGTTTCGGTCTCCGGTCGCGGATCGAGTACATCGGCGGTGATCTTGAACCTGCGGCCATAGAATTGCCGCTCGCCCACCAGATGCGACACGGGCACGCGAATGGCGCGCAGGGAAATCAGCTGTTCGTAGCGCTCGCCAATGTCCGGTGCCAGATCCTCGGGCGCGATCAGGGTCACACGGGCCGCATCGACCCGCGCGGCATGCGCCAGCAGAACACGTGCATCCCGCGCCGGCTCTGCAATCCCGGCGGCGCGCAGCCGCGCCGTCGCGGCCACCATTGCCTGGGCGGCGGTCGTCACGCGCCCATCTCGGCGAGCATCCGCGCTTGATCGTCAGCGGTCAGAGCGTCGATCACCTCCTCCAGATCGCCCTGCATCACCTGATCGAGCTTGTAGAGCGTCAGGTTGATACGGTGATCGGTCATGCGGCCTTGGGGGAAATTATAGGTGCGGATGCGTTCGGAACGGTCACCGCTGCCAACCTGCGCGGCCCGGTCGGCGGACCGTTCACTGTCGACCCTCTGGCGCTCCAGATCATACAGCCGAGTCTTGAGCACCTGCATGGCGATCTCGCGATTGCGGTGCTGACTCTTCTCGGAACTGGTGACCACGATCCCCGTCGGCAGATGGGTAATGCGCACCGCAGAATCGGTGGTGTTCACATGCTGCCCCCCGGCACCGGAACTTCGCATGGTGTCGATGCGCAGGTCATTCGCATCGATCTGAATATCCACGTCTTCTGCTTCGGGAAGCACCGCGACCGTGGCGGCCGAGGTATGAATGCGCCCGCCGCTTTCGGTTGTCGGCACCCGCTGCACGCGATGCACGCCGCTTTCGTACTTCATCCGGGCAAACACGTTCGTGCCTTTGATATGGGCCACGACCTCCTTGATCCCGCCCAGTTCGGTTACCTGTTCTTCGATGATATCAAAGCCCCAGCCGCGCGCTTCGGTGTACCGCTGGTACATCCGCAGCAGGTCTGCGGCGAACAATGCCGCCTCGTCGCCACCGGTTCCGGGCCGGATCTCGAGCATCGCCGGCCTGGCATCCGCCGCATCGCGAGGCAGCAGGCTGAGCTGGAGGGCATGTTCCGCTTCCGGGAGGCGGGCGCGCAGGACCGGCAGTTCTTCCGCGGCCAGCTCCTTCATGTCGGGATCGGCCAGCATCGTCTCGGCCTCGGCCAATTCCGCGCGCAAGCGACGGTAGGCTTCGATCTGTTCGACCACCGGGCGCAGGTCGGAATACTCCTTGGCCAGCGTGGCAATGTCGCCGCCGCTTGACCCATCGGCCATCGCGGCCTCAAGGAACTGAAACCGTTGGTTGATCTGTTCTAGGCGTTCTTCTGGGACCATCTGCGGGGTTTCTTATATCAGGGGTCTTTGGTCAAGAGGCAGCCTATGGTAGGATTTGCTCATGAGACGGTTTTTTCTACTGACGATGCTGGCAAGCGCATCCCCTGCCCTTGCCGATGTGACCGGACCCGGCGGCAAGGTGCAGGACTGTTATTGCACCGACAAGAGCGGCGCGCGTGTCGACCTGGGTGAAACCATCTGCCTGCAGGTCGACGGCCGCATGTTCATGGCGCAATGCCAGATGTCGCTGAATGTGCCCATGTGGCGGGAGGTCAGCAAAGGCTGCCTATCATCGCGCCTGCAGAGCATCGATCCAACCCTCGACGCGCGCACGGTTCACACCAAGATCTGACTTCCCGAACCGCGACCGTCCATAGATTTCAAGCGTATCGCCGGTTTGGCGCGCGGTGGTGTAATCCGGAAAGCCGAAGACGACAGATCGGGTGACATAGGTGACCATGCCGCCCTCGACGGATCCGAACATCAGTTCGGTATGTGGAGTCGTGGCGATGATCGCATTCAGGTCTTCCAGCCCGTTGGGGCCGGTCTCGACCACGCGGATCACCCCGTTCGCAAAGTCCTTGACCTGTGGCACGTCGGGCATCCGGTGCCAGATGACCGGGTCGCTGGGTGCGAGCCTGATGTATCCCATCGCGACAACCACGAGAGTCACACCCAACCATACAATCACCATCAGTCGTCTCATTCCGCTCCCGCAAACCAAACAAGTTAGCGCCGTGCGACGCCGGGCAACACGCAGAGCAGTTCATACAGCAGATTCGCCCCCGTCAGCGCCGTGTTGCCCGACGTGTCATAAGGCGGCGACACCTCGACCAGATCACAGCCTACTATATTTATGTCGGCCAGCGACCAGATCAACTCCATTGCCTGCGGCGTCGTCAACCCGCCGATTTCGGGCGTGCCGGTGCCCGGTGCGTATGAAGGATCGAGGCTGTCGATATCATAGGTCACATAGGTCGGCCTGTCACCGATATCGCGGCGAATTTCCGCCCCCAGATCCGAAAGTGAACGGTGCCAGAGGTCGCACGCCGGAAACTGCTGAAAGCCCCAGCCCTGCGCCTCGGTGAAATCCGATGCCGCATACCCGCTGCCGCGCAGGCCGATCTGATAGGTCTTGTCGGGCTGGATGAGCCCTTCTTCATAGGCACGGCGAAATACGGTCCCATGGGTTTCCCGTTCACCGAACATATCTTCGTTCACATCCGCATGGGCATCGACATGGACCAGTGCGACGGGACCATGCTTGCGGGCGATTGCGCGCAGGATCGGCAAGGTGATCGAATGGTCCCCGCCCATGGCCATCGGGATCACATCATGGGTGAGAATTGCATCGTAGCTCTCTGAAATGATCCGAAGACTATCTGCCAGCGAGAACGTATTGATGGCGAGATCACCGATATCCGCAACCTGAAGGCTCTCGAACGGGGCCGCCCCTGTCGCCATGTTGTAGGGCCGGATCATCGCGCTCTCGGCGCGGATCTGCTTGGGTCCGAACCGCGTGCCCGACCGCCAGGAGGTGCCGATATCCATCGGAATGCCGAGAATCGCGACGTCCAGCCCGTCCAACGCATTGACTGCGGGCAACCGCATGAACGTGTTTGGCCCCGAGAACCGGGCGAGGTCATTGCCGCTGATCGGTTGGTTCTTGTCGCTCATGCAAGTTTGTTCCACCCCAGGAGACACAGGATCTCGGTCGCCACATGGGCTCCGGCGATGGCGGTTGCGCCGGTGGTATCAAACGGTGGCGAGACTTCGACGACATCGCCGCCCTTGATGTTGATCCCCGCGATTTCGCGCAGGATCACCGCCACCTGCGCAGTGGTCATACCGCCCCAGACCGGGGTGCCGGTGCCGGGTGCATAGGCGGGATCGAGGCCGTCTATGTCAAAGCTGAGATAGGTGGGATGATCGCCAAGGATCGACTTGATCTTCGCCGCGACCGCCTTTGGGCCGATCTCGTGCACCTCGCGGGCGTCGATGATGTTCACACCCAGCGGATCATCGTTCACCGTGCGAATACCGACCTGTACCGAGCGCGCAGGATCGACGAGGCCGGACTTCACTGCTTTGTAGAACATCGTCCCGTGATCGACGCGCGACATGTCATCGTCGGGCCATGTGTCGGTATGGGCATCAAACTGCAGCAGCGACATCGGGCCGAACTTCTCGGCATAGGCCTTGAGAATCGGAAAGCTGATGTAGTGATCTCCGCCCAGAGTGACCGAGGCGACCCCGGCCTCCAGAATGCCACGAATATGCGCGGTCAGCCGATCGGGAAAGGCCGGAACATCCGCATAGTCAAACGCCATGTCACCATAGTCGACAATGGACAGATCGCTCAGCACATCAATGGGCCAGCCATAGGGCGGATCAAACGCCTGCAGCGCGCTGGCCTCGCGGATGGCACGCGGGCCAAGGCGGGTTCCGGGGCGGTTGGTCACCGCTTGATCAAAGGGAATGCCGGTCACCGCGATGTCGGCGCCGCTCAGGTCCTTGCTATAGCGCCGCCGCAAGAATGACGTCGCACCGCCAAAGGCGTTCTCGAATGACAATCCCCGCAGATCCTCGCGCGTAAACGCCTGATCTACTTGGGTCTTTGCGTCTTCCAGTGCCATTTATGCCCCCTCTGCCATGACCAGTGGCTGCGCCCGTTCGACCAGCCGGGCAAAGAACGATGCTCCGACCGGGGCAACCTCGTCGTTGAAATTGTACTTGGGATGATGCAGGCCCGCGGTGTCGCCCTGCCCCAGGAACAGATAGGCGCCGGGTCGTTTCAGGAGCATATAGGCAAAATCCTCTGCCCCCATCTCGCGGCCCGCATCGGCCACGACCCGGTTCTCACCCGAGATCTCGCGCGCGATGTCAGCGGCGAACCCCGCCTTATCGCTATCGTTGATCGTCGCCGGATATCCGATATCGTATCGCAGTTCTGCAGTGACGCCATAGCTCGCCGCGTGTCCGGCAACGATGGCGGTCATGCGCTCTTGCACCATCTGCTGAACACGCGGGTCAAAGGTGCGCACCGTGCCGTTGAGATAGGCCGTATCGGGGATCACGTTGTCCACGGTGCCGGTATGGATTTGCGTCACCGACACCACCAGATCGTCCAGCGCATAGTGATTTCGGCTGACGATGGTCTGGATCGCCTGCGCGATGCCACAGGCCGCGATCACCGGATCACAGGTTTCATGCGGCATGGCCCCGTGCCCCCCGACGCCTTGTATGTCGATGTGAAACGTATCCACCGCCGCCATGAGCGGGCCGGGCGTGGTGTAGAACCCCCCCGGTTCGAACCCCGGCGCATTGTGCAGCGCATAGACTTCGGAAATGTCGAAACGATCCAGGATGCCTTCCTGTACCATGACATCTGCGCCGCCCCCGGACTCTTCGGCCGGCTGAAAGATCAGCGCAACGCGGCCCGCGAATCTCCGGGTTTCCGCCAGGTAGCGCGCCGCGCCCAGCAGCATCGTGGTGTGTCCGTCATGACCGCAGGCGTGCATCTTGCCTGGATGGGTGCTGGCATAGTCGACTTCGGTTTCCTCGTGAATTGGCAGCGCATCAAAGTCCGCGCGCAACCCGATGGTCGGTCCCGGCTCACTGCCCTCGATCAGCGCCACGATCCCCGTCTGCGCAATCCCCTCGTGCACTGCATCAACGCCAAATTCCCGCAACCGCTCGGCAATGAATGCGGCGGTCTTGGGACAATCGAACCCCAGTTCGGGAATGGTATGGAGATGCCGTCGCCATTCTGTCATGTCCGCCGAAAAATCGGCGATGCGGTTCACAATGGGCATGGGCTGGACTCCTGTCTCGCGGGGTGGATGATGCATCTGACACAAGAACAAAGGCCGCCGCAATGCCCGATGATCCGTTGATCCATGACCAGACTGCAGGAATCGAGCGGCTGCTTGAAATCATGCGCCGCCTTCGGGATCCTGCAACCGGTTGTCCGTGGGATATCGAACAGGATTTTGCCTCGATTGCCCCCTACACGATCGAAGAGGCGTATGAGGTTGCCGACGCCATCGACCGGGGTGCCTGGGACGAGATGGAGGGCGAATTGGGCGACCTGTTGTTGCAGACCGTCTATCACACACAGATGGGCGAAGAGGCCGGGCATTTCGACTTTCAATCGGTGGTGCGCGCGATCTCGGACAAGATGGTGGCGCGGCATCCGCATGTATTTGGCGAGGAGTCCCGCGACAAGTCGGCCGAGCAGCAGACCGCCGATTGGGAGGCAATCAAGGCCGCGGAACGGGCGGGCAAGGCACAACAGGGCACGCTGGACGGTGTCGCGGTGGGCTTGCCTGCATTGCTGCGGGCCCACAAGCTGCAGAAACGCGCCGCACGTGTCGGGTTTGACTGGCCGGATGCGTCGCATGTGCTGGACAAGATCACCGAAGAAGCCGCCGAACTGACCGAGGCGCAGGAGCAGATGGAGGCGGATCAGGTCGAAGAGGAATTTGGCGATCTGCTGTTTGTCATGGCCAACCTCGCCCGTCATCTTGGTATCGAACCGGAGGCGGCACTGCGCCGCGCCAATGCCAAGTTCACCCGTCGCTTTCAGGGTGTCGAGGCAAAACTGGCGGAACAGGGAAAATCTCCGCAAGACAGCGATCTGGCCGAGATGGATGCGCTCTGGGATGCCGTCAAACGGGATGAGTGGTCGGCTGAAAGCTGATCCCCTCCAGTTCGCTCAACCGCGCGATATCCATGTCATAACGCGCCTGCAATTCCCGCCGCTCGGCCTCGGGAAACGCCGCGAATCCCGTCCGGTCGGTTTTTTCCAAATTGTCCTGCAAGATGCCCTGCCAGACCCTGCGGGGGAGCGTTTCGCCCGCCCGATACCGCGCCTGCAAGGCCTCAAGCGCCGCGTCGGTCGCGCTCTGGTTCACGGTGCGGGACGGCTCGACCAGAACCTCGCCAACAAGGCCCGGCACCAGTCGTTTCAGCAACGCGCAACTGCTGCCACGCCCCTCATAGGGCAGTACGGTGAGCGTTTCCGCACCGAGCGTGTCGCGCATCTCGCTCAGCAATTCAGGCCAGCCTCGGTCGATCGCCAAGAAATTCGGCACGATCTCTGAAAACGGAACAACCGGGTTATCTTCGGCCCGCTTGCGATAGGCCGAGACAAAGAGGTCCGCGTAGGATCGAACGACATACAGCACGTGCACCGGCGGGGCCTCCAGCGCACCGGCCAGTGACAGAAACCGTTTGCGCGACGCAGGAAAGAACTGGCCTTGATAGAAATGCAGCATCGGGCCGGGAATGTTCTCTTCCGACAGGATCAGGCCCCGCCCCGCTTCCGGGCTGAGCGCCGCCAGCACATCCCGCGCCTGTTCCGCGTATTGGGGTATGCGCTTTTCTCCATGGCGCCGGCGGGGCAGCGGAAGGCGCAAATTGCCACCCTGCACCCCATCGCGCCCCGGATAGGCGATGTCATAACCGTGCCGATCCAGCACCGCGCGATTCTCGTGCAGGCACAGCTGAAACGAACTGGTTCCGGTGCGATGCGCACCTGCATGGATCAGAACGGGCTTTGTCATGGGCGCGAAGATGGGCGAAGCCGCGTCAGCGTGCAATCGGCTTCTGGACAAATTCGGGCCGCCTTGACACTCTCTGTGTCTGGCAGATGCAAGAGGCAGACATGGGCGCATGCAAGATCATCATCGACACCGACCCCGGACAGGACGATGCGGTGGCAATATTGCTGGCGCTGGCCAGCCCGGATGAAATCGAGGTACTGGGCATCACCGCCGTTGCCGGAAACGTGCCGCTGGCGCTGACCGCCAGGAACGCCCGCATCGTCTGTGAACTGGCCGGACGGACGGATGTACCGGTTTATGCGGGCTGTGACCGGCCGCTTGGCCGCCCACTTGTCACGGCCGAGCATGTGCATGGCAAGACCGGGCTGAACGGGCCCGTCCTTCCCGACCCGACCATGCCCTTGCAGCAGGATCATGCGGTTGATTTCATCATCCAGACCTTGCGCAGCGAAGACAGCGGCGCGGTGACGCTTTGCCCGCTGGGTCCGCTCACCAACATCGCGATGGCCTTTGAGAAAGCGCCTGACATCGTGGGCCGCGTGGCGGAAATCGTGCTGATGGGCGGGGCCTATTTCGAGGTCGGAAACATCACGCCTGCGGCAGAATTCAACATTTACGTCGACCCGCAAGCGGCTGATATCGTGCTCAAATCCGGCGCCGAAATCACAGTGATGCCGCTGGATGTCACGCACAAGGCGCTGGTGACGCGCGCGCGCAACGATGCCTTCCGCGCCCTTGGCACGCGGGTCGGGACGGCGGTTGCCGACATGACCGACTTTTTCGAGCGGTTTGACAAGGAAAAATACGGTACCGCTGGCGCGCCACTGCATGATCCCTGTGTCACGGCCTATCTGATCCGGCCCGACCTGTTCACCGGACGGCATGTAAATGTCGAGATCGAAACGCGGTCGGAACTGACGATGGGAATGACGGTCGCCGACTGGTGGCGTGTCACCGACCGCGCCCCCAATGCCATGTTCATGGGTGACCTCGATGCGGACGGGTTCTTTGATCTGCTCACCGAACGCCTCGGGCGGCTGTGATCCGCGCATCGACGGATCAAACCCGCCATTTGCGACGTCCGGGGGTGCACCTGCCGCGATTTCCGCCGTAAGAGGGACGCGAACCGACCGGAAGGAACAGCTTCCGACAACAAACCAACCCGTGCCATCGCCATACACTCTAACTATTGAGACCGTCAGCACGGAACCGAAAGCAGGCCCATGAGCGCAGCACTCCACCTTGCCAAACCCGATGATCTGGACCGTCTGACCGCTCTGGTCGCCGCCTTTCACGCAGAACAGGGGATTGATCAGACCGATGCAGCACGCGAGGCCGGTCTCGCCCCATTGCTTGAAGGTATCCCACATGGGGCGGCCTATTTGATTGGCCCCGCCCGTGCGCCGATCGGGTATGTGATTGTCACTTTTGGCTGGTCGGTTGAATTTGGCGGCATGGATGCGTTCATCGATGAACTCTATCTGCGACGCGCCGTGCGTCGGCGCGGCATTGCCACCGAAGTGCTGATCAGCCTGCCCAAAGCGCTTGGGGATGCCGGAGTGAAAGGCTTGCATCTGGAAGTCGACCGCGAAGACGAAGCCGCCCAAAGGCTCTACGCCCGCGCCGGATTCCGCGCGCGGGAACGCTACATGCTGATGAGCCGAAAACTATAGCCATCAGGCAAAGCAGATGGGACTGGCGTTACCGGTTCAAAGACGCATCTCAAAGAACAGCAGCAACCCGTCAGCGATCTCCGGCACATCGTAATACGGGCCGCGAAGCTCGAATCCGAGCGACAGGTACAACTGTGTCGCCGCCTTGAGCGGCTTTCCCGTATCCATCCGGATCATTTCAAATCCATCCGCACGGCACTGGTCGATCAGCGCGGTCATGATGGCACGCCCTGCCCCTGTGCCGCGTGCCGCATCGGTGACATAGACGCGTTTGATTTCGGCAACGCCAGGTTCCAGCGTGCGGCTCATCCCGCAGCCAACCGATTCGCCGTCTTTCAAGGCCAACTTGACCGACCCGTGCGGCGGTGCACTGTCGCGGGTCAGGTTTTCCATCAGATCGGCATAGACATCATGCGGATAGAACGTCCGGATGATCCGGGCGTTTTCAGCATCAAAGGTCAACAGAAAGTCGCGATACGCCCAGCAAAGCTGCCGGACCGCGTCCAACTGCTCTGCTGTGGTCGCATCTATAACCTTGATCATCAAAGCAATACCGGACCTCAGCCGCGCAGCACCGACCGGCCCGCGAATTCCGCGACTTCGCCCAAGGATTCCTCGATGCGGATCAGCTGATTGTATTTCGCCAACCGATCCGAACGTGCCAGCGAGCCGGTCTTGATCTGCCCGCAGTTGGTGGCGACGGCGAGGTCGGCGATGGTGGCGTCTTCGGTTTCGCCCGAGCGGTGACTCATCACGTTGGTAAAGCCGGCGCGGTGGGCCATGTCGACGGCCTTCAGCGTTTCGGTCAGGCTGCCGATCTGGTTCACCTTGACCAGCATCGAATTGGCACAGCCCTGGCTGATGCCTTCGGCCAGCCGCGCCGGGTTGGTCACAAAGAGATCGTCGCCGACCAGTTGCACCTTGTCGCCAAGCGCCTCGGTCAGGGCCTTCCAGCCATCCCAGTCATCTTCGGACATGCCGTCCTCGATCGAGATGATCGGATAGTCGGCAACCAGCGCCGCGAGGTAGTCGACGTTTTCATCTGAACTGAGCGTCTTGCCCTCGCCCGCCATCTCGTATTTGCCGTCCTTGAAATACTCGGTCGCGGCACAATCCATCGCCAGATAGATGTCGTCACCCGGCGCATAGCCTGCCTTTTCGATGGATTTCAGCACGAAATCCAGCGCGTCGCGGGTGCTGCCCAGTTCCGGGGCAAAGCCGCCTTCGTCGCCGAGACCCGTGGACATGCCCGCCGCCGACAGCTCTTTCTTCAGCGTGTGAAACACTTCGGAACCCATGCGCACCGCGTCGCGGATGTTGGTCGCGCTGACCGGCATGATCATGAATTCCTGAATGTCGATCGGGTTGTCGGCATGTTCACCACCGTTGATGATGTTCATCATCGGCACCGGCAACAGCCGTGCGGATGTGCCCCCGACATAACGGAACAACGGTTGCGCCGTGAAATCCGCCGCCGCCTTGGCGACCGCAAGGCTGACCCCCAGGATGGCGTTCGCGCCCAACCGGCTCTTGTTCTCGGTGCCGTCGAGTTCGATCATCGTGCTGTCTATGGCGACTTGTTCGGTCGCGTCGAATCCGACCAGTTCCTCGGCAATCTCGCCATTCACTGCGGCGACCGCTTCCAGCACGCCCTTGCCCATGTATCGGGCCTTGTCCCCGTCACGCCGCTCGACCGCCTCGTATGCGCCGGTGGAGGCGCCGGACGGCACCGCCGCGCGGCCCATTGTCCCGTCTTCCAGAATGACGTCCACTTCGACGGTCGGGTTGCCCCGGCTGTCCAGAATTTCGCGGGCATGGATATCGATTATCGTGCTCATGTGGGCCTGTCCCTCAAATGGATTTGGGCGTTTCATACCCGTGGGATGCCGCAAGGGAAAGAGACACTTGCCGGGCAAGGCGCAGTTTGCGCTCCCGCCAGAGCGTATAGATACCCGACCCGACGATGATCGCCGCACCGATCAGCATCGGCATGTCCGGTGTTTCATGAAAGACGAACACCCCGACAATCAGAGCAAAGATCAGGCGACTATAGCGGAACGGTGTCACAAACGAGACTTCGCCCACCCGCATCGCGGCGACGATGGCATAGTAAGAGGCGACACCCATCACGACGGCCCCCACGATCAAGCCCCAATCCGGTGCCGCTGGCATGACAACGCCCTGCTGGCTGTAAAACGACAATAGGATCGCTGCCGGGATCAGGGTAAGAAACGCCAGGAAACTGAGTTGAAACGACGAGGTGGCGCGCGGCACGTTGCGCGTGGCCAGATCCCTCAAGGCCAGTCCGACCACGCCCATGACCGCAAGGAGAGACAGCGGATCAAACGCCTCCATGCCTGGCCGGATGATCAGCAAGACTCCGGCAAATCCCGCCAGGATCGCACTCCATCGCCGCCAACCGACGGGTTCGTGAAAAAACAGCGCCGCCCCGAGCGTTACCGCCAGCGGCGTTGCCTGCAGGATCGCAGAAGCCGACGAAATCGGCGTCAGCACGATGGCCGAGACAAAGCCAACCGTGCCGATCAATTCGCCGAAGTTTCGCAGCATGACCGTCACACTGAGTGCGGCGCGCGGAAATAAGGCCTCGCGCCGCAGCAAGGTCAGGGCGGCAAAGACACTGGCCCCGCCCAGACCGAGCATTCCGATGATCTGCCAGGTGGGAAACGCGTCGGCAAGCAGCTTGACGAACATATCCTCGATGGCAAAGCCAAGCATCGCCAGCGTCATCAACGCCGCACCGCGCAGATTTTCCATGTCACTCACTTTCGGGAATCAGGGTTACCAATTGCCTCTGTCGCAAATCCAGCGCCGCCGCAAGGTGGGGTTGCAAGCGCTGCATGGCACCTCTGCAAACCATGCCCTCAATTGTGAAGCCTCCGTTGCGATGATAGGCACGCCTCATGCCAGCCAGCCTGACCATGAACCCGGCAATGACGACACTGCTGACGATCCTTGTCGGACTCTGTGGTGCCTGCGTTGCCTATCTTCTGTCATTCCCGGCCTGGGTCCTGCTGGGCCCTGCTCTCGCGAGCAGCATCGCAAGTCTGTGGGGATTGCCACTGGCGATTGCGCCCCTGGTCCGCGACATCTGTTTCGTGATCCTGGGATTGGGAATCGGCGCCGGGTTTGATCCGCAGACCGGCGGCGCTCTTTTGCGCTGGCCAATGGCCTTTGCGGTACTGGCCATGGCGCTGGTGGTGACCATGATCCTCTGCCGCACGGTGCTGACGCGCGGGTTCGGCTTTGACAGGCGCAGTGCCACACTTGCGGCGGCCCCCGGCCATCTCAGCTTTGTTCTGGGTCTTGCGACCGATCTGAACATCGACGTCGCGCGGATTGCCGTAGTGCAATCGATCCGGCTCTTGTTCCTGACCATTTCCGTGCCATTCATCGCGGTTGCCATGGGGTACGAGTTCTCCAAGCTGGTCCTGTCCGGTGATGGCCCGTTGCCGATGATCTCACTTGCGGGTCTGGTGGCGGCCTCGGTTTGTGTCGGCCTCCTGTTCAGCCGCCTGAACTTTCCCGCACCCCTGCTGCTGGCCGCTATGGCAGTGTCCGCTCTTGGCCACGTCACCGAAGTCACGTCAGGTGCCGTGCCGCAAGAGTTGTTGGGCCCGGCATTCCTGGTGCTTGGCACGATGATCGGCACGCGCTTTGCCGGGATGACCCGCGCGCAATTCTTGGGGTCTCTACTGGCGGGGCTGAGCACAACTCTGGTCGCTGTCGCCGTCACGACGGTTGCGGCGGTGCCCGTTGCCATGGCTCTTGGAATGCCGACGGCGCATGTGCTCGCGGCGTTTGCGCCCGGCGGCCTGGAAACGATGATTGCCCTTGGCGCAACGATGGCCGCCAGCCCCGGCTTTGTCGTCGCCTGTCACGTCGCGCGGTTGCTGATCCTGATCGTCCTGATTCCGCTGTTGCTCGGCCGCCGAGCGCGCAGCTAGTCTTTGCGGGTGGGCACTCCGTAGAGTTCCAGCTTGTGTCCGCGCAGCTCGTAGCCCAGTTTGGCCGCGATCTTTTCCTGCAATGCCTCGATCTCGGGATCGACAAATTCGATCACTTCGCCCGAGTTCATGTCAATCAGGTGATCGTGGTGATCCCGCTCCGCATCCTCGTATCGGGCGCGGCCATCACCAAATTCGAGTCGGTCAAGAATGCCCGCCTCTTCAAACAACTTGACGGTGCGATAGACCGTGGCGATCGAGATACCCGCATCCAGCCCACTGGCCCGCGCATAGAGTTCTTCCACATCCGGATGGTCATTGCTGTCTTCCAGCACCTGCGCGATGATCCGCCTCTGCCCGGTCATCCGCAGGCCCTTGGCCTCGCAACGGGTGATGATCGTATCTGTCATGTCTGTCCTTCTCGGCGCCGGCGTCGCGGCGGGTTTAGAACATCCCGGCGTGCAGGAAAAGGGAAAGCCGTTCCCAATCTTGCAGCAAATCACACCGTCACGCCAATGCCGTTTCTCACCTTCCGGGTTGACTTGCAGCGCAGAAGCCCTCATGTGGCACTCAAGCGTTATCTTCTGCCGCGTGAGCAGGAAAGATCGAGAGCGGACTTCTCCGCCCGGCCACAAGACGGCCCGAATGCAAGATAGCGATACCGTGTTCCCAAAATCACGCGTGGGGCCAAACGCGCCGGACCAGTCCGTTTGCGGCATGCAGCCGTCGGACCAAGAGGGTCGGCGCTCCCCATTGTGGCCACGGACGTGGCCAGACGACAGGCCTGCGCTGTGCAGGTCGAAAGGAAATGAATTGAGCGATTTTGATATGATGGGCCTGCCCGCAAAACTGGTGGCACGCCTTGCGGATATGGGTATTACCGATCCGACACCGATCCAGAAACAAGCTATCCCCCATGCGCTGAACGGTCGCGACGTGATGGGTCTGGCGCAGACCGGTACCGGCAAGACGGCGGCCTTTGGCCTGCCTCTGGTCACCCGGATGCTGGAGTTTGGCAAGAAGCCAGAAAAATACACAGTACGTGGCCTCGTGCTTGCTCCGACCCGCGAGTTGGCCGGGCAGATCGCCCAGAACCTGCGGGCGATGTGCGAAAACACGCCGCTCAAGGTTGGCATGGTGGTTGGCGGACAGTCAATCAATGCCCAGATTTCGCGGCTTGAGCGTGGCACCGATCTTTTGGTCGCGACACCCGGACGATTGATCGACCTGATGGACCGCCGCGCCCTGACGCTGGAAACCTGCAGCTTTCTGGTGCTGGACGAGGCCGACCAGATGCTGGACCTCGGCTTTATCCATGCGCTGCGCAAGATCGCGGCGATGCTGCCCAAAGAGCGGCAGACCATGCTCTTCTCGGCGACCATGAACAAGCAGATGAACGAAATCGCGCAAAGCTATCTCGATCGCCCGATCCGCGTAGAGGTGTCACCGCCGGGCAAAGCGGCCGACAAGGTCACGCAGGAGGTTCATTTCATCGCCAAGGCGGAAAAGACCAACCTGCTGATCGAGCTCCTGAACAAGCACAAGGACGAGCGCGCATTGGTCTTTGGCCGGACCAAGCATGGATCCGAAAAGCTGATGAAGCTGCTCGAAAAGCGCGGCTTTTCAACCGCCTCCATCCACGGCAACAAGAGCCAGGGCCAGCGTGACCGCGCCATCACCGCGTTCAAGGCGGGTGACATCAAGGTTCTGGTGGCCACGGATGTGGCGGCGCGTGGGCTCGACATTCCGGATGTGAAACACGTCTATAATTTTGACCTGCCCAACGTGCCCGACAACTATGTGCACCGCATCGGCCGCACCGCGCGCGCCGGCAAGGATGGCGCGGCTATCGCGTTTTGCGCACCCGACGAGATGGGCGAATTCAAGGCCATTCAAAAGACCATGGGCACCACAATCCCCGTGGCCTCCGGTCGCCCGTGGGCGCCAAGCGAGGAAGAAAGCAAGCCGAAACAAGGCCGTGGTGGTCCACGCCGTCACGGTGGTGGCAACGCAGCCGGCAAACCCGGAGGCGGTCAGCGCCGCCGCAGGCCGAACCGCAGCAAGGGCGGCGGGCAAAAATCCGCAGCTTGACCCGAGCGGACTGAAACCGAACGACCGGGGCCACCGCTCCGGTCGTTCCGTTTTGACGATAGAGCCGCGCGCGGTCCATGTGAACGTGCTGTGCCTTGACCACCTCTTCCGACAGCTCGAGCGGTCAAGAAAGATCGCCTAGAGCGAATCCAACCGGATCTCCACCAAGGCCAATGGATAAACCTGTACGGCCTGTCCTGGTCGTGTCGCCTTTGCCAGTGACGCTACGTCGATCGGCGCCGCAAGTTCTCGCAGAACCAGTTCCCCGTGTTCCGCGTCGGTATCCGCCCCATCCCCATCCGTTCCGTGAAACAGCCGCCGCGATCGGGCGAACCCGACCGCGACCTTGGCCAATGTCATAAGGAGGGCCATGGATCAGGAATAGAGCGGCTGAGTCCCCATCTGCAGATGCAGCGCATTCACGGCCTGCTGGTTCAGACCAAGGGCGCGCGCGAGACTGTCCAGATATTCGGCCTCGGACTGACGATCCAGACGGATCGACATCAGGGACATGGAATAGACCTGCGCCTTGAGCGGCTCAGGCGTGTCCGCGGCCAGCGATTCGACATCCACGGGCGCCGCCAGCTGGGCGCGCACGAAGGCGATGTCGTCTGCATTTGCATCGGTGCCGACGGTTTCCATGATCTTGGCCTGTTCGTCGGAATCGATCTCTCCATCTGCCTTCGCCGCCTGAATCATCGCGCGCAGCATGAGGCCCGCGACCTCTTCGGCCTGGGGTGCGGTCTGGGAGGTGTCGAACTGGTCGATCATTGCGCCGGCACTCTGGCCGCTCATCGCAGCGGCTCCGCCCAGTGCGGCCAACACCCCAGCCAGCCCCGGACCACCATCAGGCTTGCTGGACAGCAGACCACCCTTTTCGCCCGCAGCCGCAGACCCGCCGCCAGTCAGGGCCGACAGGTCAAAACCGGCCTGCGACGCCATCTTTGAGATCATGTCCTGCATGTTTCCCATGCCGCCGCCCTTGGTCATCTGGGCGATCATGTCCTGTACGCCGCCCATCCCGGACCCGCTGCCCATCTTCGCCATCATGTCCTGCATGTTACCCATACCGGGTGCCTGATCCGCCTGTGCATCGTCTGGCGCGATCTGGGCACCACCAAACAGGGCGCCGACGCCTCCACCGCCAGACATCTTGTCCACGCCTCGTGCCGTCGCATATCCGATCGCCAGCTTTGCCAGTGTTCCCATCAGACTCATGTTGGTCTCCCCATCTATTTCAATTTGCTAAAACTACGGGTCACACCGTGACAGAAGTTTGCGGCCTGTGAAGGGGAAATATTCACAATTTCTGGCGCTGGCGCGCAGGTCAGCCCTATTCGGCGGCCAAATCCACCCAGATTGGCAGGTGATCGGATGCAATATGCGCCGGACGTTCGTCATAGACACCATGCCGTGCCGCAACCAGACCGGCACTCAGCGCGATTCTGTCGAGCGGTCCCATCGGGCGCGGCGACGGAAAGCTGGGACGCGGGGGAAGAAACTGCATCTTCGGCGCGCACTGATCCAGCACCGGGAGGCGCGACCATTCGTTGAAGTCACCGGCCCAGATCGTGGACATCTCGGGGAGTTCTCCTGACATTTCCGCCAGGTGTCGTACCTGTCTGCGGCGATACTGGCCGATCAGCCCCAGATGCACCCCAATCACCCTGATGGGTCCCAACGGCGTTTCGAACTCGGCCCGAATCGCTCCGCGCGGCTCAAGTCCCGGCAGCGTCATCTGCCCGATGTCCTTCAGCGCAACGCGCAATCCGCGCCAGATAATGGCGTTGCCATGCCAACCCAGCGAGCCCGCCCCACCCAGATCGGCAATCTGCCATCCAGCCTCATGCAGAACAAAATGCGGCAACGCTGCGGGCCGGGGCGGCAACCGCTTGTCAGCCTCTTGCAGTACCGCGATTTCGGCCCCCAGCCCGTCCAGAACCTGCAGAATGCGGCGGGGTTGCCGGCGCAAATCAAGGCCGACGCACTTCTGGATATTGTAACTGGCCAATCGCAGGCAGTTGGAGGCGGGCGCGTCTGGTTTCATGCTGGGGCCGAGGCTGCTACATCACCCCTCTATTGCGGTGTTCGAGCCGGAACCGCAAGCCCGCGCCGACAAGGATGCTTGACTTGTGAACCAACCACCCGTCCTTTGGACCAATGAATCAAAAGCGCAGCATTGACGGATTTGGGGCGGCGGCGCTCATCGGGTTCGCCGCAATCCTTGCGTTCAACCAGGTCGTGATCAAGGTCACCGGAGGTGGATTTGGTCCGGTCTTTCAAGCAGGGTTGCGCTCTGTCGGTGCGACCGTTTTCCTGCTGATCTGGATGCGGGCGCGTGGCCAGGGCCTGACCCCGCCATCGGGAACGGCGGTTTGGGGCGTTGTCTCTGGCTTCATTTTTTCTTTCGAATTCATATGTATATACATCGCACTTGATCTGACAACCGTGTCGCGCGCTTCGATCCTGTTCTATTCGATGCCGGTCTGGGTGGCGATTGGGGGGCACCTGCTGCTACCCGGCGAACGGCTAACACCCATCCGCATGGCAGGCCTCTTTCTTGCGCTCTGTGGCGTGGCATTGGCGGTGGCGGATCGCAGCAGCGGCGCCGCCAACATCTGGGGCGATTTGCTGGCGCTCGGGGCGGCATTGGGGTGGGCGGCGATTGCCCTCATGGTCCGGGTGACACCGATGCAGCAGATGCGCCCGGAGACCCAACTGCTCTGTCAGGTGGCCGTGTCCGCAGTGGTTCTACTGGCGCTTGCACCGCTCTTTGGTCCGCTGATCCGCGATCCACAGGCGATTCACTATGCCGGTCTGGCGTTTCAGGCCTTTATTGTTGTCGGGCTGGGTTATCTCATGTGGTTTTGGCTGATGACCATCTATCAGGCCAACAGCGTGACCTCTTTTTCCTTCTTGTCACCCGTGCTCGCCGTGCTGTTTGGCTGGCTGATTCTCGGGGAGACCATCGGGCCGCAGATCTGGGGTGCGCTGGCACTGGTCGCCGTCGGAATCACCCTGATCAACCGCCGCTAGGTGCCACAGAAGGTTGCGGGCACCACTTCGTCCGGTTCAGGCGGCCGCGCCAGATCTGCGTGCTCTGGCTGATCATCATAAGGACTGGCGAGAACCGTGTTGAGCCTGTGAAACAAGGTAAAGTCACCCTCGACCGCCGCCTCGATCATCTGCTCGATCCGGTGATTGCGCGGGATGAAGGCCGGATTCGCCCGTCGCATCACGGCGGTCGGGTCCTGCTCGTCTTTAAGACGTGCCTGCCACGCCGATTGCCAGCCATCAAACGCGGTGGGGTCGGTGAACTGATCGCGCGCAGCATCAGTCGCCAAAGCACGGAACGTATTGGTAAAATCAGCCTGGTTTTCCGCCATCCGCGACAGCAAATCACTGATCAAGCCGGCATCTTCTGGCCGCGCATCGGTCAATCCGATCTTGGCGCCGAACCCGGCCAGCCAATGCTGACGGATCATGCCAGGCATCGCATGCACGATCTCGGTCGCATTCTCGACCGCCGCTTCGCGATCCTCCATTTGCTGGATCAGTGCGGTGGCAAGCTGTGCCAGGTTCCAGACCGCGATATCGGGTTGATTGCTATAGGCATAACGCCCCATCCGATCGATCGAGCTGAACACCGTCGATGCGTCGTAGACGTCCATGAAGGCACAGGGACCATAGTCGATGGTTTCTCCCGAAATCGCGCAATTGTCGGTATTCATCACACCGTGGATGAACCCGACGCACATCCATCCAGCGATCAGCCGCGCCTGCGCATCGCGCACGGCCGACAGGAGCCCTATTGGCCCTTCCGCATCGGGATAGTGACGCGCGATCGCATAATCCGTCAACCGCTTCAGGCTGTTGGCATCGCTTCGCGCCGCAAAGATCTGAAAGGTGCCGACGCGCAGGTGGCTCGCGGCGACGCGGGTCAGGACCGCGCCGGGCATCGGCCCCTCGCGATAGACCGGCTCGCCGGTTTCAACCGCGGCCAGCGCGCGGGTCGTCGGGATGCCGAGTGCATGCATTGCCTCGCTGACCACATATTCACGCAGCACCGGGCCCAACCATGCGCGCCCGTCACCGCCCCGCGAATAGGGTGTACGCCCTGATCCCTTGAGCTGGATATCGCGGCGCACGCCGTCGGTGCCGACGGTTTCGCCCAGCAACACCGCCCGCCCGTCGCCAAGCTGCGGATTGTACTGGCCAAACTGGTGGCCGGAATACAGTTGCGAGATCGGTGTCGCGCCGTCAGGCAGTGTGTTTCCTGCGAATACCTGCGCCATGTCCTCGGCTTCGCCCGGTGCGATTCCCATCAGCGTTGCAAGATCGGTATTGAACGCGATCAGCCTTGGCGCTTTGACCGGGCTTGGTGGTTGCGCGGAAAAGAATGCGCCCGGCAGGCGCGCATAACTGTTGTCAAAGGGGATGCTAAGGGTCATGACTCCTACATAACGACCCGTGACACGATTGCCAGAGACTGCGCGCATGACAGCCGACGAGATCATCACCCACCTGGGCCTTGCGCCGCATCCGGAAGGCGGCTGGTTCCGGCAGACATGGGTTGCGGAGAATTCCGGCCGACCCGGCGGCACCTGCATCTATTTCCTGCTGCAAGGCGATCAGGTCAGCCACTGGCACAGGGTTGATGCAACCGAAATCTGGCTGTTTCACGCGGGCGCGCCTCTGGTTCTTTCCATCAGCGCAAACATGGACGGCCCCGCGACTGATCACCTGCTGACACCAGACCTGACAAAAGGCGCGCCGCAGATCATCGTGCCCGAGGACCATTGGCAATCGGCGCAGAGCACTGGCGCACATACGCTGGTCAGCTGCACGGTTTGTCCCGGATTTCAGTTCGAAGGCTTCACCCTCGCACCGCCCGGATTTGACATCCCACGGAACTGAGCAGCCCCGGTTCAATATCTCGCGAACAAGGCACCGAACGACTACGTCGCGCTTAAACCAGGCTACCTGCGCGCGTCGGGTTGCTGATCCTGCCGCCGCCAACGGGCCGCTGCACGCCGGTTGTTCCTGGACAGGAAGTCGGCAGCCCCCGCGCCACGCGGACCGCAAGATAGGCAAAGGCCTGCGCCTCGAGCATGTCGCCATCCAGCCCCACCGCCTCGACCGGCTCGACCGGGCAGTCCAGAGCGGTCGCCAGCATCGCCATCATCACCGGGTTCAGCCGCCCGCCTCCGGTGACCAGCAACCGGGTCGGTGGTTGCGGGCAAAGGCCAATCCCGCGCACGACTGCGGCGACAGACATGGCCGTCAAAGTGGCAACGGCATCGACATCGGGCAAACCGTCGACCAGCATCGCGGCCGCCTCAAAATCGTTTCTGTCCAGTGATTTGGGCGGAGTTCGTGCAAAATACGGCTCTGCGAGAAATCGCTTCAGCGCGCCTTCATCCACGGTACCACGCGCGGCGACGGCGCCGTCCCTGTCCATTTCTGCCCCTAGGCGGGCCTGCATCAGGTCATTGATCGGCGCGTTTGCCGGACCGGTGTCAAAGGCCAGCAATGCGCCGTCAGCTTCGGGTTGATCAAATGATGTGTCCACGTAGGTTAGGTTGCCGACACCGCCAAGGTTGAGGAAACAGATCGGCGCCTGCGCGGCGATCTTGCGGGCACATGCGAAATGACAGAACGGCGCCAGCGGCGCGCCTTCGCCACCTTGCGCGACATCGTCGCTGCGGAAGTCCCAGACCACCGGCACGCCCAGCACGTCGGTCAGACTGGCCCCGTCGCCAACCTGAAGCGTCCCGCGTCCGCGTGGTTCATGCGCCACGGTCTGGCCGTGAAACCCGACGAGTTCGATCCCTTCGAATTCGGCAATCACCTCGCGATGGGCCGCATCCACAACAGCCGCGGCAGCCGCCACTTTGGCGCCAGTCCAGTGCCCGAGGGCCGCGCGCAACACGGCCTTTTCGTCGGTGGAGTAGGCGCGGTATCGACCCGGCCCAGAGGCCGACAGGGTGTGCCCATCGGTCTCGATCACCGCCGCATCCACACCGTCGAGCGAGGTGCCCGACATCAGCCCGAGCGCCCGCACCGTGCCTGTTCCCTTTGCGGCCTTATCCATGGCCTTTTCCTTTGCTCAACTGCCGCCTATACACTGCCCCGCAACACCAGCCTGAGGCAAGCCATGACCTACCATCCCAAATCAGATTTCATCGCGACGATGATCGAGCGCGGTTTTCTCGCCGATTGCACCGATTATCAGGGCCTTGACGATGCTCTGATCGCCGGGATCGTACCGGGCTATATCGGGTTCGATGCGACCGCCAAATCGCTGCATGTCGGATCCCTGATCCAGATCATGACCCTGCGCTGGCTGCAAAAGTCCGGCGGCAAGCCGATCACGCTGATGGGCGGTGGCACGACGAAAGTGGGCGATCCCAGCTTTCGTGCCGACGAACGCCCGCTGCTCACACCGGCGCAGATTGACGACAACATCAGCGGTATCCAGAAGGTCTTTGCCAAGTATCTCGACTATGGCGATGGCCCGAATGATGCATTGATGATCAACAATGCCGAATGGCTGGATGAGCTGAACTATCTCGAATTCCTTCGCGACATCGGTCGGCATTTCAGCGTCAATCGGATGCTGTCCTTTGAGTCGGTGAAATCGCGGCTGGACCGGGAACAATCCCTGTCCTTTCTCGAATTCAACTACATGATCCTGCAAGCCTATGATTTCCTTGAGTTGAACCGCCGTTACGGCTGTCTGGTACAGTTTGGCGGCTCGGACCAATGGGGCAATATCGTCAACGGCATCGACCTGACGCGCCGAGTTCTGGATCACGAGATCTACGGGCTGACCACGCCGTTGCTCACCACGTCGGACGGCAAGAAGATGGGCAAGACCGCCGATGGCGCGATCTGGCTCAATGCTGACATGCGCAGCCCTTATGAGTTCTGGCAGTTCTGGCGCAATACGACGGATGCGGATGTGGGCCGCTTCCTCAAGCTCTACACCGAGATGCCGGTTGACGAATGCAACCGTCTGGGTGCGCTCGAGGGGCAAGAGATCAACGAGGCAAAAATCGTCCTCGCCAACGCAGTCACGACCCTGTGCCATGGGGCCGATGCCGCAGCCACCGCGCAGGAGACGGCGCATGAAGTGTTCGCGAAAGGCGGGGTTGGCGATGACCTTCCAACGCTCGACCTGTCGCGCGCGGAACTCGGCGATGGCATTTCCATCGTGCAGGTCATCGTACGCTCGGGGCTTGCGAAATCGGGGAAAGAGGCCAAGCGCCTGATTGCCGAACATGGGGTACGGATCGACGATGCGCCCTTGACCGACGCCGGACTGATGCTCGACGCCGCGGCGTTGTCGTCGCCAATCAAGCTGAGCGCGGGCAAGAAGCGCCACGTGTTGGTGCAACTGTCGGACTAGAAAGTTCCACGTATGATCCGGGCCATCCGGGATGACCCAACAGGTTGAAATTGATGATTTCAGGCCGCGTTGGGTTGCGTAGATCAAACGCGAAACGCTCTTGGCCTAATGAAACAGCCAGTTGATCAGGCTGAGGATCAGAAAGACCGGCACTGACAGGATACAGGCCAGCAGCAAGGCCGCCGCCCGCGTCGGGCGCGCGGCAGGGCAGTTGATGTCATATACTGTGTCGGATCTCGCCATGCCCCTATTAACCCGCCTTTAGGTTAATGCCGGGCTAATACGGCCCATGCTTGATAGCATCCCCAGTGCGACCCACCGTCCCTGCCCCCTGCAGCAACATCCGAATTTCGGTGCGGCCCTGCGCGCCTGTGGACAGGATCCATTGGTTCTGCCTCCACCCGACCCTGTGGTGATCTTGCGAAGACGGCTGGGCGGACGGCTGCCCGTGGCCATGCTGGCCCGTTCGGACCTGGCCGCGCTGCCGTCCGAGGATGGCGCGTTGCGCGACTGGTTGCGTCGCACCGGGCTGGAGCGCGCACCGATCCTGCTGTCGCCCGATTCTCCCTGCGCCGAACGGCTTGCAGATCTGGGCGCGGTGCCGGTGATGACTCCCGCCAGCGTGGCCGAAATTGACCTGACACTGCCCGAGGAACACCGCCGCGCCCGACTGCATCAGAAATGGCGCAACCGTCTGACACAGGCCGAGACCCGGAGCCGTTTGCGCGTCTCGCTCAGCACCCGCGCCCCCGCCCGCGGACATTGGCTGTTCACGGCGGATCGCGCCTTGCAGAAGCGGCGCGGCTATCGCAACTGGCCCGAGGCCCTGACGCTGGCCTATGGGCAGGAAAATCCGAAACAGACGGTGCTTTTGACCGCGTATAGCGGGCGCGATCCGGTCGCCGCGATGCTGTTTCTGCGCCATAGCCGCGCGGTCACCTATCACATCGGCCACAGCACGCCCGCCGGTCGAAAGCTGTCGGCCCACACATTGCTGCTGTGGCAGGCGGCCTGCTGGTGTGCGGCGCAGGGTCACCAGCGTCTCGATCTGGGCCTGATCGACACGCAAAACGCCGCCGGGCTTGCCCGGTTCAAACTGGGCAGTGGGGCCGATGCCCGAAAACTCGGCGGCACCTGGCTCTGGTGGCCCCCTCTCGGAAGAACGCTGCGCGGCCTTTCGGCTCTTGATCGCCGATCAATGAAGAGTCTGCCACACTGACGACTGGACATGCCCTGTGCCCAACGGTTAACTGAACACATGTTCAAATGAGGGGGAGCCACCCATGAAACTGTCCACCACAGCCGCAGTCATCACCGGCGGCGCATCCGGCCTTGGCGAGGCCACTGCCCGCCACTTTGCCGAAAACGGCGCGCAGGTGACAATTCTGGATCGGGACGCGGATCGCGGGACCGCCGTTGCCGCCGAGATCGGCGGGCATTTCGCCGAAACCGATGTGACCAACGAGGACTCCGTCGCTGCCGCAATCGCATTGGCGAAGGACAAGATGGGCAAGATCACCGCCTGCGTCAGCTGCGCCGGAATCGCTCTTGGTATCAAGACTGTCGGCAAGGACGGCCCGCACCCGCTGGACGCATTCAAACGCACGCTTGACATCAATCTCGTCGGTACATTCAACGTCTCGCGGCTCGCCGCCGTCGAAATGGCCAGAAACGCGCCCGAGCCCGATGGCGCGCGCGGCGTGATCATCAACACCGCCTCGGTCGCCGCGTTTGATGGGCAGAAAGGCCAGACCGCCTATGCTGCCTCAAAGGGCGGTGTCGTGGGTTTGACCCTGCCGATGGCACGCGATCTGGCAAGCACAGGTATTCGGGTGATGACCATCGCACCCGGCATTTTCATGACGCCGATGCTGGCGGGCCTGCCCGAGGACGTTCAGAACCAGCTGGCCGCCGATGTGCCCAACCCGCCGCGTCTGGGTGATCCGTCGGAGTATGGGCGGCTTGCCGGGTTCATCGTCGAGATGGGATACCTCAACGGCGAGGTGATCCGCATCGACGGCGCATTGCGGATGCGTTAGCCGCCTGCCTTCTCTTCCAGATGCAGCCACTCCTCTTCTGACGCGGCGAGCTTGCTCTGCCGTGCAACAAGCGCCTCGGTGGCCTTTCGAAACTTGGCTGGCTCGCGGGCATATAGCTCGGGGTCGGTCATCAGGTGTTCCAGCTTGGCGATTTCGGCTTCGAGGCGTTCGATTTCACCGGGCAACGCCTCCAACCGGTGCTTTTCGGTAAAGGACAGACCGGATTTGGAAGACGCAGGCTTCTGCGCTTTGGCTTTGGCGGGCTTGGATTTGCTCTCGGTTGATTCGGGCCTGCTGCCGCGTTGCGACATGTAATCGCTCCACCCGCCCGCATAGAGCGTCGCGCGCCCATCGCCCTCCATCGCCACCGTGGCGGTTGCGACCCGATCCAGAAAATCGCGGTCGTGACTGACCAGCAGCACCGTGCCGTCATAGTCGTCCAGCAATTCCTGCAAAAGGTCGAGCGTTTCCACATCCAGATCGTTTGTCGGCTCATCCATGACCAGCAGATTGCTCTGCCGCGCCATCAGCCGCGCCAACAGCAGCCGCGCTTTTTCGCCGCCAGACAGCGACCGAACCGGCGCGCGGGCCTGCGCCTCGTCAAACAGGAAATCCTTGAGATACCCCACCACATGCCGTGGTGCCCCGCGCACCATCACCTGATCGGCCCGGCCTGATACACGCATGTCGGCATCGCCGGTCAGGCTGTCCCAAAGAGTCATGTCCGGATCAAGCTGGGCGCGGGCCTGGTCGAACACCGCAACCTCAAGGTTGGTGCCGAGTCTGACCTGACCCGAATCAGGCGCGATTTCTCCAAGCAGCATCTTGAGAAGCGTCGTCTTGCCAACACCGTTCGGGCCGACAAACGCGATCCGGTCGCCACGTTGCACGTTGAGTGTAAAGTTCCGCACGATTTCGGTATCGCCGAAGGCTTTGGAAATCCCCTCGGCGTCAATCACCTTCTTGCCGGATTTCCCGCCCGACGACAGCGCAAGATCGGCTGTGCCCTGGCGCCGGATCTGGCTGGCGCGTTCGGCCCGCAGGTCTTGCAACGCACGAACGCGGCCCTGGTTGCGCTTGCGCCGGGCGCTGATCCCTTCGACCGCCCAACGGGCCTCGGACTTGATCAGCCGGTTCAGCTTGTGCCGCTGCATGTCCTCTTCTTCCCACAGGGTATCGCGCCATGCCTCGAACGCGTCAAAGCCCTTGTCCTGTCTGCGCACGACTCCCCGGTCGATCCAGAGGGTTGCGCGCGACAGGGCGCGCAAAAAGGCGCGGTCGTGGCTGATCATCACATAGGCGGCGCGGGTCGCGGACAGTTCCCGTTCGAGCCACTGGATTGCCTCGATGTCCAGATGGTTGGTTGGTTCGTCCAGCAGCATCAGATCAGGCGCTTCCCCCATCAGTTTGGCCAGCGCCGCGCGCCGTCTCTCACCACCTGACGCGGTCGCCACCGGACGATCGGGATCAAACTTCAACCCCTCGCCGGCGCGCTCGACCCGATACATCTCGCCCGGGTCCAGCCCGCTGGCGGCATAGTCGCCCAAGGTTGCAAAGCCCGCCATGTCCGGGTGCTGTTCCATGTACCCCACAGACGATCCCGGGGTGACAACGACCGAGCCCGCATCGGCCTCGACGAGGCCCGCCATCACCTTCATCAACGTGGATTTCCCGGATCCATTGCGCCCGACCAACGCCAGTCGGTCGCCGGGCTGGATCACCAGATCAAGTTGTGCGAACACCGGATCCCCGCCAAAGCCGAGGGAAATGCCGGAAAGCTGAAGCAGGGGTATACGCGCCATGGCTGCCAGCTAAACCGCCTTGCCCGAAGCGTCAACGTGCCGGATGCATGTTTCGTGGATCATCGGCGCGAGCTATCGCACCAGTGCACGCAGCAACCGTTTGCGGCTCTCGGGAATGGCACTGATTTCAAGCCCGGTGAACACATGCAACGTATCCATGTGTTGGTCGATCACGGCGTGGTCACTGACCTTTCCCCCCATAGCCAGATAGCTGCGCAAGAGCGGCGGCATCTGCACCTGGGCGCGGGCCTCGTCATGGCCCTGCTCATGATTTTGAACATAGGGGATCGTGCGCAGCGCTGTTGTCATCAGATTCCATGACTTTGGCGCAAGGTGGCGCGCGGCAAGTTCGGCGAATGCACCTCTGTAGGGCTCCGGATCCGTCCCCGCGAACGAACTACAGCCGATCAGCATACGCGCCCCGACGTCATCAACAAGGCGCGTCAACGCCCCCCAAGCCGTCCGCAGAATGTCCGCATCGCGCAAACCTGGCTCGACGCAGAAGCGTCCCATCTCGACCAGCGGACCGACCTCGCTCAACAGATGCCCGAAATCATAGAATTGGGCGCAATAGCTGCGGTCGATATCTGCAGGGCCGCGCAGCACGCATAGCCGAAAGCAACACACGACCGTGCCGGTCTGACAGTCCTGAACCAGCATATGCAGACAGGTCTCATCAAAGATGTCGGCGTCCGGTGCGGCGAGCGCAAACCCACGTTGTCGCAGAGCTCTTGCTGTGGCGATGTCGTCACCGGTCCGTGCCTGGCGCACATGATACCGGCCTTGGGTCGGAAAAGAGTTCTGCTCAAGCATGACATACTCGTATGGCAACCAGACGAATCGTAGGTCTGCAATGTCACAGGATCAAGCCAGAATGCAAAAAAGGCCTGCTGGATTATTCGCTCACGACGCTGCCCGGACCGAGGTTGCCGATATTGCCGAGAAGCTGACGCAGCAGAGTCTTGTCGTTGACGCTGGATTCGGTAACCCGACGATTCAGGGCGATCACCCGGCCGTCTTCCAGGCCGAACCGTTCGATGTTCTGCACGACCCCGGACTGGCTAAAACTGATCGCCACCAATTGACGCTCGACGACCTTTGGCTGCAGCGCACCATAGTGGCGCAGGCGCGAACTCACATAATAGTAGCCGCTATCGTTCAGCACACCGGAAACGGACGGCACCCCGACCGCCTCGGCGACGGTATCGCGGGTATCAACCCCGACGGTGACCTTGGCCAGGTCTTCTTCGGTCGGCACATAGCCGTGATTGCGATAGATCGCTGTGCATCCGGCGATCGCCAAACCGACGGCCAGAATGACCGCCGTGCGCAATGCCGGTCTGATACGCGATGCTGTGCCGATCATGGCTGCCCTCTTGCCTTGGCGTGGTACGCCTTTTATCCCGATTACAGAAACCGGACGGATGGTTCAAGAAACGAAAGTCCCACGATGCCAGACAAAACCGCCCTGCGGGTCGCTGACCTGCCGCAGAATGCACCAACCGCGTTTGAACTGCGCCCCGGCCCCGACACCCAGAAGGCCCTGGCTGACGAACTTGGTCTGAGCGGTTTGCGCAAGCTGCGCTTTGCCGGACAGGTCAGCGCTCAGGGGCGTCGCGACTGGGAGCTGACCGGCAAGCTCGGCGCGACGGTGGTACAGCCCTGCGTCGTCACGCTGGAGCCGGTGACAACCCGCATCGATGTGGATGTGCGGCGTTTTTATGCCGCAGATCTGCCAGACATCGCGGATGAAGAGGTGGAGATGCCCGAGGATGACAATGTTGAAAGATTGGGCAGCGTGATCGACCCTGGTGCCGTGATGGCCGAAGCCCTGACGCTGGCGCTCCCGCTCTATCCGCGCAAGGATGGGGTTGAACCGGAAAAATCGAGTTTTGCGGGAAAGGGAATCAAACCCATGACTGACGACGATGCACGCCCCTTCGCCGGCCTCGCGCAGTTGCGCGACACGCTGAAAAAGGATAGCTAGCGGCCAACGACACTCCAATCCTGTCGGGCCTGTGGAAAAATTGCTTGCACCTGCAGAAAATCGCAGTATTTTCGCGCGCTCACTGGATTTAAGGTTGGACATCGCACGGGCCGCGGCCTAAACGCACGTCACGCCGGTCAGAACGATACGCGAAACAAGAAATGCAACTCGGCCCCGGATCGTCCGCTGGCCCCTATCAGACAAAGGTTGAGACATGGCTGTCCAACAGAACAAAGTATCCAAATCGCGCCGCAATAACCGTCGTGCGCACGATGCACTGGTTGCTGCAAACCCGAACGAATGCCCCAATTGTGGCGAACTCAAGCGTCCGCACCACGTGTGCGCCTCCTGCGGTCATTATGACGACAAGGAAATTGTCGTGCTGACCGAAGAGATCGACCTGGACGAAGACGCCGCGTAAGTCGGACAGGCCAGCCCCTGAATGACGGCCCAGCCCGATCAGAACCCGGCACAAGCCGACCGCATCATCATTTCGGTTGACGCCATGGGCGGAGACAACGGTCCAGCGGCCGTTGTGGCAGGGATTGCGAAATCTGCAGACAAGAACCCGGAAATCGGGTTCATCTTGCATGGCCCGGAAGCCGAGCTGCGCGAGCTTGTTGCCAAGCGGACGATCCTGAATGACCGGGTCTTGTATCGGAACACGACCGACGTCGTGACGATGAAAGACAAGCCGCGGGACGTGATGCGCAATGGCAAGGGCACGTCCATGTGGTCGGCACTGGAGTCGATGAGCAACGGCGAAGCGGCGGGCGTTGTTTCCTGCGGCAACACCGGGGCGTTGATGGCGCTGAGCGTCATTCGGCTCCGCAAGCTGCCGGGCGTAAATCGCCCGGCCATTGCGATTCTCTTTCCCTCCCGCAATCCGCAGGGATTTACCCTGATGCTGGATGCGGGCGCTGATATCCGCGCGGATGAGCGCGATCTGTTGCAATATGCGCTGATGGGAGCGTCCTATGCGCGCAATGGCCTGGAACTGAGCCATCCCCGTGTCGGTTTGCTGAATGTCGGCACCGAAGAGCACAAGGGACGCTCGGAATTGAAAGACGCACATGGTCTGATCGCGGGTTTTGCCGAGCAGGCCAATTTCGAGTTTGTCGGCTTTGTCGAAGGCAGTGACATTCCCGGCAAGGTTGCCGATGTCATTGTCACCGACGGGTTCACCGGTAACGTCGCGATCAAGACCGGAGAAGGCACGGCCCGCCTGATCGCCTCATTGCTGCGCGAGGCGTTCAAGTATTCGTTCCTGTCCAGGTTGGCATCGGTACTTGCGATCACGTCGATGGGGCGGCTGAAAAAGCGAATCGATCCCCGTCGCGTCAACGGCGGTGTCTTCTTGGGTTTGAATGGCACGGTGATCAAATCGCATGGCAGCGCCGATGCCACCGGTGTATCGGCCGCGGTCAAACTGGCGTTCCAGCTTGCAAAGACCGGTTTCTCGGAAAAACTGGCCGCTCGGGTTGCATCCACCGTAGAGCTTGCCCAAGATGCACCGGAACCGCCCGATGACACGGCGGAACAACAAGAAGAAGAAAAAGGTCAGGCATGACACTTCGAGCAGTTGCCATCGGGATCGGGCACTATCTGCCGGAACGTGTGGTCCCAAACTCAGAATTCGAAGCGACACTGGATACCACTGATGAATGGATTCAGTCGCGATCCGGCATTCAGCAACGACATTTCGCTGCCGAAGGTGAAACCACGTCTAATCTGGCCGCCAGGGCCGCCGAGGCCGCCTTGCAGGACGCAGGGATCACCACCGCCGATGTGGATGCAATCATCGTCGCAACCTCGACCGCCGACCTGACCTTCCCGTCCGCCGCGACCATGGTTCAATCAGAGCTTGGCATGACGCATGGATTTGCGTTTGACATTCAGGCGGTCTGTGCCGGCTTTGTCTATGCGCTGAGCACGGCAAATGCGATCATCCTGTCGGGTCAGGCGCGGCGGGTGCTGGTCATTGGCGCGGAAACCTTCAGCCGGATCATGGACTGGACCGACAGGGCGACCTGCGTCCTGTTCGGAGACGGTGCCGGTGCGCTTGTTCTCGAAGCGCGCGAAGGCGACGGCACAGCGGCCGACAGCGGAATTCTGGCAACCGATTTGCATTCTGACGGACAGTTCAAGGATTTGCTCTACGTGGACGGCGGCGTTTCGACCCAGAGCACCGGGCATTTGCGAATGCAGGGCAACCAGGTCTTCCGCCACGCTGTCGAGAAACTGGCATCGACTGCGGAGACGGCTCTGGAAAAGGCCGGGCTGACATCGGAAGACGTGGATTGGATCGTGCCGCATCAGGCCAATATCCGGATCATACAGGGCACCGCGCGCAAGATGGGCCTTGATATGGACCGCGTGGTCGTCACGGTGCAGGATCATGGCAACACGTCGGCTGCATCGATTCCGCTCGCCTTGTCGGTCGCTAAGCAACGTGGCCAGATCAAACCGGGCGATTTGATCGTGACCGAGGCGATTGGCGGCGGACTGGCTTGGGGCGCCGTGGTTCTGCGCTGGTAGTGCTCCGCGCAATCACGCTTATCTCTGCGCTTGCAAATCATTGATATTGACAGCGAATTTGGGTCGGCCCTATGCTGCGGTTCAACATTAGGGGGTAACGATGGGCGAAAAGACATTGACGCGGATGGACCTGAGCGAAGCTGTTTTCCGAGAAGTCGGTCTTTCGAGAAACGAAAGTGCCCAGCTTGTTGAAAGCATGCTCGAGCATATGTCCGATGCACTGGTGCGCGGAGAGCAGGTCAAGATTTCCTCTTTCGGCACCTTCAGCGTACGCGACAAGTCTGCCCGTATCGGACGAAACCCCAAGACCGGAGAAGAAGTCCCGATTCAACCCCGCCGCGTCCTGACCTTTCGCCCATCGCATCTGATGAAAGACCGGGTTGCAGCTGGCAACAAGAATTCCTGATCCGGAGTCGCACGTATGACCAAGTCGCCTGACGCATTTCGCACAATCAGCGAAGTGGCGGATTGGCTGGGCATCCAGGCCCATGTCCTGCGTTTTTGGGAAAGCAAGTTCAGCCAGGTAAAACCGGTAAAGCGCGCCGGTGGGCGTCGGTACTACCGGCCAGCGGACATGCAATTGCTGGGAGGTATCAAGCAATTGCTGTACGAAGACGGGCTGACAATCAAAGGCGTTCAGAAAATTCTGCGTGAACAGGGCGTTAATCATGTTTCTGCCCTGTCTGCCCCGCTAACGGAAAGCGCTGCCGACGACGGCGCGGCGATGCAGCACCGCGAAGATCAGGTTTCCGAGGCCCCTGTAACAACCGCAGATCAGCCAGTCTCGCCGGCCGAAGTTGCAAACGAGGTTGTGCCAACGGTCTCGCCCGAGCCCGAAATCGCACCAGACGACGATGGCGCAAACGATCAGGAACAACTGCCTTTGCCTGCGTTCACACACCGGCAGGCAGTTGAGCAAGCGGCTCCGACAGCAGCGACCACCGCCGCCAACGAAGACCCGGTTGAGACACCGGCGGAGGTGACTGCCCCCGCCACGCCAACTGAGGCCCCTGCCCGACCTGCGGAACCGGCTGCCCTTGTCGTGGATGCGCCAGATCCGCCTGACGAAGACGAAATCCCCTACAAACCGGGGCTTCTGGTCGATCTGGTAAAGTTCGGCTCCCTTCGTGCGGAGCAGGTGAGCGCTGCGAAACCCTTGGTCCGGGCATTGGATGAGTGGCTGGAAAAAGTGTCCGGCGCGGCATAGGACAATTCCGGTGATTCCCTCTTGCTCCCGGTCTGAAAACCGGTATGAACGGCCCATCGTCGGGCTATGGCGCAGCCTGGTAGCGCGTCCGTCTGGGGGACGGAAGGTCGCAGGTTCGAGTCCTGCTAGCCCGACCAAATCATACCGACGATTTCCCCCCCGATCGCCATGGGGAACAAGATGACAGGCGTAAGTCCGAATCAGCAGATCACCGCGATGCTGGAGAGTGGGGCGATTTCCGCCACGATGCCCATTGCATCCGGGCAGATCCAACCTGCCAGCCTTGATCTGCGCCTCGGCAACGTCGCCTATCGTGTCCGCGCCTCGTTTCTCGCCGGACCCGGACGCACCGTGCGCGAGCGGATGGCGGATTTCACCATGCATGAGATCGACCTGAGCGGTGGCGCGGTGCTGGAAAAGGGCTGCGTCTATGTCGTGCCGCTCATGGAGAGCCTCGCCCTGCCCGCCAATATGTCGGGCGCTGCCAGCGCAAAATCATCCATCGGGCGTCTTGACTTGCTGACCCGCATCATCACCGATCGCGGCCTTGAATTTGATCGGGTCGCGCCAGGGTATCACGGCCAGCTTTATGTTGAAATCTGCCCTCAGAGCTTTTCCGTCATCGCCCGCACTGGCCAGATGCTGAACCAGATCATCTTTCGCACCGGCAAGACGGTGATTGACGATGACGACCTGCGCGACATCCATGCGGCCACGCCCATCGTGTCCGGAGAGGCGGTGATTTCGGATGGGCTTGGCTTTTCCGTCGATCTGCGGCCCGAGACCGGAACGCTGGTCGGCTATCGGGCCAAGCCCCATACCGGGGTGATCGATCTCGCCCGGCTGAACCACTACGCCCCGGACGATTTCTGGGAGCCAGTGCGCACCGACACGGGCTGGATCATTCTCGATCCCGGCGCATTCTATATTCTGGTGAGCCGCGAGGCGATTTCGATCCCGCCGCATTGTGCCGCCGAGATGGCGCCTTATCTTGCCATGGTCGGAGAGTTCCGGGTGCATTACGCGGGCTTTTTCGACCCCGGCTTTGGCTATGCACCGGCGGGCGGCGCAGGTTCACGCGGGGTGTTGGAGGTACGCTGCCACGAAGCGCCGTTCGTTTTGGAACATGGTCAGATCGTCGGCAAGCTGGTCTATGAACGGATGGCAGAGGTGCCAACACAGCTTTACGGTGCGGGAATTTCTTCGAATTACCAAGGTCAGGGGCTCAAGCTGTCCAAGCACTTCCGCTCCTGAAGACGCCTGCACAGCTCTCTTACAGTTTGGTGATACGTGAGGTGCGGCTTGCCATCTGCACGGCGCGTTTGGCCTGGCGTTGCTGCTCGGTCATATTAGGCTGATTGCCCGCGTTCTGTTGCGCCTGCGCCTCGCCGTCCTTGGATGCGGTACGTCGGCGGGAGAAATCCGAGGCAGCACCAATACCGGCGTTGACCCCCTTGTGAATGGCCTTTCGCATCAGGATGCGCACCACCATGTTGATAACCTGATTCATGTTCATGCCGAATCCCTAACTTGTTTGCACATACA
Organism: Sedimentitalea todarodis; assembly: GCF_032595355.1. Taxonomy (NCBI): domain Bacteria; kingdom Pseudomonadati; phylum Pseudomonadota; class Alphaproteobacteria; order Rhodobacterales; family Paracoccaceae; genus Sedimentitalea; species Sedimentitalea todarodis. Next base: position 263,791 of record NZ_JASMWN010000004.1, read on the forward strand.
TATGCCGGATTTCGTCAATTTCAGCGTGTAGATAGTATCAATCTTCAAACAATTCCGGCTGTCCCGCGCTGATCTCATCTTCGTCGTCGCCTCCGTCGCCCATCGTGGGAAGCGCGCTCAGCGGCAATCGGCTTTCCAGAAGGCCCGCAGATCGCAGTTCCTTGAGCCCGGGAAGATCGCGCGCGCTCTCCAGGCCGAAATGATCAAGAAACTCGGGCGTGACAACAAATGTCACCGGTCGCCCGGGTGTCATCTTGCGCCGCCCGAACCGAATCCACTCCATTTCCAGCAACTGATCCACTGTGCCGCGCGATACCGATACGCCCCGGATTTCCTCGATCTCGGCCCGTGTCACCGGTTGATGATAGGCGATGATCGCCAGAGTTTCGATGGCCGCGCGGCTGAGTTTGCGGGTTTCCACGGTTTCCTTCTGCATGAGAAACCCGAGATCGGGAGCGGTTCGGATCGCCCAAGCGTCGCCCACCTTGAGCACTTGCACGCCGCGCCCTTCATAGCGTTTGCGCAGACGTGCCAGCGCCTCTGCCGCGTCGCAACCGTGCGGCATCCGCGCCTCGAGATCGCGCACTGTCACCGGTTCCGCGCTGGCGAACAGCACCGCCTCGACCATGCGTTCCTGCTCACCCATCGGCGGCGCCTGAAACAGGCTCTCTGACGGGGTATCTGCTGCACTTTCCTGGGTCACGAGCCTTCATCTTTCCTGCGCAACTGTATCGGGGAAAAGCATTCCGATTGCCGAATTTCCAGATGCCCCTCCTTTACCAGTTCAAGCGATGCGGCAAAAGTCGACGCCGTGGCCGAGCGGCGGCGCATTGGGTCGCCATCCCATCCCTCGGGCATATAGGTCGTAAGGTCTGTCCATGTCCCCGCAAAGCCGATCAGGGGCCGCATCCGGTCCAGCGCCTGTTCCATGGTAAAGACCGACTCCCGATCCATGACAAAGGGGCGAAATTCATCCCGGGTGCGGATGCGGGCATAGCCCTGCATCAGGTCAAGCAAGGTTGCGGTATAGGTCACCGTCTTGATCCGGGTCACGTCCTCGGCCTGGCCACGGGCAAAGAAATCACGCCCCAACCGATCCCGCCCCATCAGGCGCGCCGCCGCATCGCGCATCGCCTGAAGTCGTTCGAGTTGAAAGGCCAGATGCGCCGCAAGCTCTTCGCCGGATGGCCCCTCTTCGGTGGGATCGGGCGGCAGCAACAACCGCGATTTCAGGAACGCCAGCCAGGCCGCCATCACCAGATAGTCAGCGGCAAGTTCGAGCCGCAGGGCCTTGGCCTTTTCGACAAAGCCCAGGTATTGCCGCGCCAGTTGCAAGACCGAGATCTTGCGCAGGTCGACCTTTTGCGTCCGCGACAGGGTCAGCAGCACGTCCAGCGGGCCTTCAAAGCCATCGACATCGACAATCAGCGCCTCGGCGGCCACGCGTTCGGCCACCGACATCGTGTCTTCCTGAAAGGGAGTCTCAGCCATAGACCTTTCCGCTCATCAAGCGGTGAAGGTCGGCTTCGCAGGCCGGAATGTCAAGTTCCGCCGGGTCACGCCGGGCGGCCAGCGCGGCCTCGGCACGCGTCTGGGCGGCAGCGGTCATTTCTCCTGCCGCGTCTGCCACCTCTGCCCGTTCCGCGATCGTCCCGTTGCAGTGCAGGATGACATCACACCCCGCCGCGATGGCCGCGCGCGAAAGGTCGGTCAACGATCCGGACAGCGCCTTCATCGAGATGTCATCGGTCATGATCAGCCCGTCAAACCCGATTTGTTCGCGGATTACCGCCATCATCCGGAGCGAAATCGTGGCCGGTTGCTCATCGAACGCGTCATATACCAGATGCGCCGTCATCCCCATCGGCAGGTCGTTGAGCGCTCGAAACGGTGCAAAATCGGTGTCGTCCAGTGCTTCGGCATTCACCGACACATGCGGCAGGTCAAAGTGGCTGTCCTGCGTCGCGCGGCCATGGCCCGGAATGTGCTTGACCACAGGCAAGACTCCGCCCGCCAGCATCCCGTCGGCAGCGGCGCGACCAATTTGCGCGATGCGGTCAGGCTCTTCGCCATAACATCTATTCATCAGGAACGGATGGGTCTGCGGCCCCGCCACATCGACCATCGGCGCGCAATTGCTGTCGATCCCCAACGCGCGCAATTCATGCGCGATCAGCCGATAGCGCAGGTACATCGCCCGTTCGGCTCCGTCGCCGGCGTTGGCGACATGTTCGAGAGGCGGCAGCCATTGGCGTGCCAAAGGCGGGCGAAGACGTTGCACGCGCCCGCCTTCCTGATCGATGGTAATCGGCGCTTCACGCCCGACGGCCTCGCGAAAGTCGGCACAGAGCGCGCGGATCTGGTCGGGTGTTTCGAGATTGCGGGCAAACAGGATGAAACCGAACGGGTTCACCTCGCGAAAGAACGCCTTTTCGTCCGCACTCAGCCGGAGACCGTCAGCATCAAGGATCGTCGCGCCGAAACTCATCTGGTGACAACCGGGATGCAGTCTGCCTTTTCCGCAACCAGAACAGAACAAAAGCGCCGTGCCTCGGCCAGATCGTCAAAACCCATCGCCCGCAGGCGATAGAACGTGCGCCCGCCACTGTTGGCCTTCTGCACGACGCGCGATTTGCCGTTCATGTAATCGCTGAACGTGCTGGCGAGCCTGTCCCATTCCTGCCGCGCAAGGTCAGCACTTTCAAAGGCACCAAGCTGCGCAAGCCGGGTTCCGACCGGCAGGCTGTCAGGATCAACATCCAGCCCCGGTTTCAGCGCAACCGGCGTCACAACCGCCCTCTCGCCCGACGCACGGATCGGGCGGGGTTTCGGGCGCAACGACCGGGCCGGACCCGGGCCGGTCACATCCGCAGGCGTCGCATTTGCATCGTCGCTGGCAATTGCCGCCTGCGCCGAGGCGACGTCGGCCGGCTGCTCTACCCGTGCCGAAGCTTTGACAACCGTGGTGTCCGCCTGCTCGTCAGAGCCAGACAGGACACCCGCAAGCAGGCGGTCGACCATTGAACTGACAGTGCCGGGATCGGGCGCCCTTTCGGTGGTTTCCGGTTTCTCGGCCATGATCTCTTCGCCGGGTTTTGCGGGCTGATCCTCGTCGGCTAGGTCAACCGGTCGCGGTGCAAGAATGAGCCGGTCTGCCGGAGCCTCGGCCGTGCCCTGTGCTGCCACCGCATTTACCGCCAGCCCCTGATGGTCGGCAGGCAGGCCACCCGGGTTATCCGGCTGCACCCTCATTGGCCCTTCGACCGCGCGCACAACCGGAACACCGCTGACGTCGCGCATGACCAGTTGATATCCCCACATGCCGATCCCCGCGATCAGTGCCAGGGACGCCGCTGCGCCCAGCACGTTCAGCGCCGCACCAAAGGGCGCCCCGCCTTGATCACCAGAGGAATCCTGTTCACCCACGTCATGCGTGGAATAGAGTTCTGCCATGTCCGCCTCACTGCCCTTGTGCACCGATAATGTGGTGCGATGGGTTCTCGTTGCTGCCTCGGACCGGCGTTTCGGGCGAAATTGTTATCGCATCTCCTGCGCCGGTGTAACGCCGAGAATACCAAGACCTGCGGAAATAACAACGGAAACGGCACGGGCAAGCGCCATTTTTGACTGGCTGGTGGCGAAATCGCCCTCTTGAATGAACCGCAAGTCGGTCAATTCGTTGCCCCGGTTCCACAGCGCATGGAAGTCACCGGCGAGTTCATAGAGGTAGAACGCGATGCGATGCGGCTCGTTCGTGCGGGCCGCGATTTCGACCAGACGCGGCCATTCCGCCAGCTTCTTGGCGACGTTCAGTTCAGCTTCGTGGTCCAGCACTGTCAGGTCAGCACCCGTCAGCGCAGAGCCATCGGTCGCGATCCCGGCCTCTGCCGCCCGCCGCATCACGCTCATCACACGGGCATGCGCATATTGTACATAAAACACCGGGTTTTCGCGCGATTGTTCCAGCACCTTGTCAAAATCAAAATCCAGCGGTGCATCATTCTTGCGCGTCAGCATGACAAAGCGTGTCACATCCGCCCCGACCCGATCCACCACATCGCGCAGCGTCACGAAATTGCCGGCGCGCTTGGACATCTTGAACGGCTCGCCGTCCTTGAAGAGACGCACGAGCTGCGCGAGCTTGATATCCAGCGGCACGGTGCCACCAGACAGCGCAGAAACCGCCGCCTTCATCCGCTTGACATAGCCGCCATGATCGGCCCCGAACACATCAATAAGTGCGTCGAACCCTCTGGAAACCTTGTCATAATGATAGGCGATGTCCGGCGCGAAATAAGTCCAGCCGCCATCCGACTTCATGATCGGGCGGTCGACGTCGTCGCCGTGATCGGTTGATTTGAACAGCGTCTGCTCGCGCGGCTCCCAGTCTTCGGGCGTCTTGCCCTTGGGGGGTTCCAACACACCGCGATAGATCAGCCCCTTGCCCCGCAAGTCCTCGATCGCGGCTTCGATCCGTCCGGTGCCGTAAAGGGATTTCTCGGAAAAGAACACGTCCATTTCGATGCCCAACGACGCAAGATCGGCACGAATGAGCTTCATCATCGCATCGGTCGCATGATCGCGCAGTGTTTCGAGCCAGACGCTCTCGGGTTGATCGACCCAGATATCGCCTTTTTCCGCCGCCAGTTCCTCGCCCACCGGGATCAGATAGTCGCCGGGATAGGTGCCGTCCTCGAATGCGACCTCCTGCCCCAGTGCTTCGAGATAGCGCAGGTAGACGGACCGCGCGAGCACATCGACCTGCGCCCCGCCGTCGTTGATATAGTATTCGCGCGTGACATCATGGCCGGCAAACTGCAGCAGGCTGGCGAGCGCATCGCCAAACACCGCGCCGCGCGTATGACCAACATGCAGCGGACCGGTGGGGTTGGCGCTGACAAACTCGACATTGACCTTTCGGCCCTGCCCCATCTCCGAACGGCCAAAATCCGTACCGGTTTGCAGGACCTCACCAATTACCCCCTGCCAGACCGCCGGGGCGAGGCGCAGGTTCAGAAACCCCGGCCCTGCCACGTCTGCGGATTGGACACGGATATCCGCGACCAGCTTGCCCGCAAGCATCTGGGCGATATCGCGGGGTTTCATCCGGGCGGGTTTGGCAAGCACCATGGCGGCGTTGGTCGCCATATCCCCATGCGCCGGATCCCGTGGAGGTTCGACCGCGACATTCGTGAAATCCAGACCATCCGGCAACGCGCCCTCCGCCACCATGGCATCAAGGCTGTGCAGTACAAGCGTGCGAATATCGGCAAACAGATTCATCTCGGGATCCTCAGGGCTTTGGCGCGGTGTATCATGCGCGCCGGGACGGTCAATGCTCCGCTTCTCCGGCCCTTCACGACTTTCCGGTATCCCGGGTCGCCTTCATCCCTCAATTGACGCGGGGGCGGCACTGCACACGGTTCAGGTACGCTAGAGAGGCGGACGCCGGTCGGTCCGGTCATCGGGCTGGCACAGCCGCGCATGTTCCTGCAGCGCGAAACGGTCGGTCATTCCGGAGATATAATCCGACACGATCCGGGCCAGCGCGGTTTCACCCTGGGCCTCCTCAACATCCTTGCGCCATTGCTTTGGCAACTGATCCGGATGCGCCATGAAATACGGGAACAGATCAGTTACGACATCCGTTACCTCCGCCCGCATGACGACGACGCTCGGCGCGCGGTACATGCGCTCGAACAGGAATGCCCGGATGACCTTGAGCTCAGCGAACATCCCATCCGAGAACTGAACAATTGTCTGCCCTGCATGCCGCACGTCCGAAGCACTTTGCGGGTTCAGCGCGGCCAGCCGGTCGCGCGCCACCGTAATGACATCCTCGACCAGCACACCAAAGAAACGGCGCAGCGCCTCGTGCCGGCGGCGATAATAGTTCAGCCCCGGATACCGGCGATCGACCTCGGCGAAATTCTCCGCGAGAATCGGAAGCTCGGCCAGTTCATCCGTGGAAAACAACTCGGCGCGCAAGCCATCGTGCAAATCGTGATGGTTATAGGCCACGTCATCGGCGATGGCGGCCACCTGCGCCTCGGCGCTGGCATAGGTGCCAAGTTCCAGATCATGGCGCCGGTTGTAACCTTCCAGCGCCCAGGGGATCGGCATTGGCACCGGGCCATTGTGCTTGGCAATCCCTTCAAGGGTTTCCCAGGTCAGGTTCAGGCCGTCAAAATCCGCATAGTGGCGCTCAAGGTTGGTTACGATGCGGATCGCCTGCGCATTGTGATCAAACCCGCCATAGGGCTGCATCAAAGCATGCAGCGCGTCTTCGCCCGTATGGCCGAAAGGCGTGTGGCCGAGATCGTGGGCAAGCGCCACCGCTTCGGTCAGCTCCGCATTGAGCCCAAGTGTTCCGGAAATTGTACGGGCCACCTGGGCGACCTCGATCGAGTGGGTCAGTCGGGTACGATAATAATCTCCCTCATGCTCCACAAAAACCTGTGTCTTGTGCTTCAGCCGCCGAAAGGCGCTGGCGTGAATGATCCTGTCCCGGTCGCGTTGAAAACACGACCGAAAGCAGCTCTCCTCTTCCGTCACCAGCCGTCCCCTGCTGTCCGACGGATCCGAGGCATAGGGCGCATGCATTTTCGGTTGTCCTTGTCGCCTGTCCTTGGGATTTCTATATGTTAGGAGGACGCCCATTGAAACCGCTGCGGAGTAAGCAACGATGAACCTGCCCCCCAAAGTCACGGACCGTGCGTTTGCCCGGCTTGCCGAGATCGGTGCCTGGGATCAGGGTCAGGCCCTGCGCGTGGCCGTCGAAGGCGGCGGATGCTCGGGGTTTCAATATGAAATCGCCCTGGATGTCCCGGCCGAGGATGATCTGATTCTGGAAGGTCAGGGTCAGAAGGTTGTCGTGGACACCGTATCGCTGCCGTTTCTCGAAAACGCGGTGATCGATTTCACCGAAGAGCTGATCGGCGCGCGCTTTGTGATCGACAATCCGAACGCCACGGCGTCATGTGGCTGTGGTACATCATTTTCAATGTAAAACAAATCACTAGAGGTCAGTCTTTATCCCATTTATTCGCAATGGCATGCTCGGTACTGCCGGTCGTGTCGTGGCTGGCACGAACTGATCCCAGACCAGAAACAAGCCGCTGCCGATAACGATTGCAACGCCCAGATACGTGCCGGGTGCCGGGAATTCACCGAAGAACGCGGCCCCCAAACCGACCATCCAGACGAACTGCAGGTTCATCAACGGCGTCACCGCATAGGCCGCCAGCAGACGCAGCGCCACGACAAGCAACCAGCGCGCGCCAAACAACAGCGCCGCATAAGCGACGATAAGGCCCAGATCGGACAAGGGCATGGGTTGCCAGACAAAAGGCAAGGCCAGCGCCATCACGCCAAAGATCGCAAGGTTAGGATAGAACACCTGCGCCAGGCTGTTGGATTCGTAGCGCCCGATGAATCGGGCCATGATCATTGAAAGTGTGCCGAAAACCGCGGCGGCCAGGGCAAACCCGTGCCCCACCGTGACCGATCCCAACCCCGTCGGAAACAGGCACATCACGCCCACAAAGCCCGCAACCAGTGCCGCCCATGCTGCCGGGCGCACATGCTCCCCAAGGATCAGCCCCGACATCAAACCGGCGAGAATCGGCATCAAACCGATGAACAGAAAAACCTCGGCAAAGGGAAGATGGCGAAATGCGTAAAAGAACGACACGGCGGCCAGGACGGTGGCCCCGGCCCGAAGCGCCATCGCGCGGGGACAGTGGGTGCGGAATCCCCGTTGTTGTGAACGGTGCCGGTCCGCAAGTGCGCACAGCGCAACGACGATCAACCCCGACAGGCAGAACAGCTGAGGTGCCGCATAGCCGCCCGCGATCAGTTTGGTGATCGCATCTGCGGATGAGATCAGGGCGGTGTAGATGACGACCAGAGCCGCCCCGAATGCGGCTGCCCTCACAGCGCCACGCCGCGCAGGCCAGTGCGCGCGAACCCGGCAAAGAAATCCTCGAACTTGTCGCTGCTTTGCTGCGCCTCGCAAAGAATGTCGTGGCCGATTTCGGTCAGAGAGCCTTCGACATGGGCGCGCATGCTGTTCCAATCCGCACTGCGGGCGTCTTCGAGACGAAACATGCATTCGGACATTTCGCGCAATGGCCCGGCATATGGCTCGGCGCGGTAGAAAGCCATCCGATCATCGGCGGTTTCCTTGTGAAACGCATCCCGGCCGGACACTGCCATCAGCCAGTTACAGACAAAATAGTCATGGTAGTTGTCCGCAGTCCCCACATGCGGGCCGGTTTCCACGCTGAAACGATGGGTTTCCCGCTCAAGCCAGCTTTCCCAGATTTGCGACGGACCCTTTCCCGCATACCGCAAGGCCACGCAGATTTCGGCAAGCAGATCGGCGTTCTGATCCAGGTAGGCAAGGATGCCTGCAAACTCGAGCGACGTGATCGCCGCAGAGGACAGATGGGGATCGCGCCGGCCGTATTCGCTCAGGTAAAAGACAATATGGGTCAGCTCGTAGGCAGCTTTCTTGTTGGGCATCGCAAAGGTTTCGGAGCGATCAATGAAACTGCGCACACGATCTTCGAGTCCGGCGTCACCGGGAAGCGGATCGATACCCCGCCGCACCATCAGCCGACGGGCCTCGAGCCTTTGCAGGTCAGAGAGTTCAGCCTCGGCAAGCCCCTCTTGCGCGACCCAATTGGCCAACGCTTCGGCCTTGTTCCCCGGCAAACCCAGGTCTTCGAGATCCAGACAGATCGACAGAAGAAATCGGTAGTATTGTGGAAAGAACCCCAGACGCTTTTCGACCTGGTCATAAAAGCCCTGGTGCGGGGTCAACGCCTGTTCGTTCAGGTTCAGCCCCGTGCATTCCAGGATGTTCAAAAGCTCGGCATTTTCCTTGAGCCAGAATACATCATCCCCAAAACGGCGATACTGCGCGAAACTGGCGATCAGGGCGGCGCGCCGTGCTGCACCGCTTTGACGCTGGGACGGAACGTTCAGATGAATGACATTCGACATTGGGATTCCCCTTTTCAAATGGCGTCACTCTGAACGCCCCGCTTCCAACTTCAGACGATCAGATCAGGCTTAGCTGCCCGACGAGAACATTTCGGTCCGCTCACCCAGCGACGCATTGCTGCTGGCGACAGGTGCGGAGCCAGAGGAGAACATCTGTGTGCCTTCGCCGGTGATCGCATCGCCGCTGGCGACAGGCGCCGAGCCGGACGAGAACATCTGTGTGCCTTCGCCGGTGATCGCATCGCCACTGGCAACCGGAGCGGAGCCGGACGAGAACATCTGTGTGTCTTCGCCGGTGATCGCATCGCCACTGGCAACCGGAGCGGAGCCGGAGGAGAACATCTGTGTGCCTTCGCCGGTGATCGCATCGCCGCTGGCAACCGGAGCGGAGCCGGACGAGAACATCTGTGTGCCTTCGCCGGTGATCGCATCGCCGCTGGCAACCGGAGCGGAGC